>JBIIIX010000414.1:0-8292 GCA_044234415.1 Cyanobium sp. | reverse complement strand
ACGACAGCATCAACGGCCAGGGTGGCAACGACAGCATCGCTGCCGGCAGCGGTGATGACACCATCAGCGGCGGCGCCGGCAATGACACCATCGATGGTGGCAACGGTGTGGACGCCGTCACCTACAGCGGTAATCGCAGCAACTACCTAGTTAGCCAGACTTCTGGCGTGTTCACATCGGGGATCGCTTTACCAGCTGGCCTTGAAACAGCAACGATTAAATATCTGGCTTCTACTGGGCATTACTATGAATACGTCAGCGATCCCCTGTCATGGTCTGGATCCTTGCTTGCCGCATCAAGCCGGTATTTTAACGGGGCTCAAGGCTATTTAGCCACCATAACGTCAGTAGAGGAAAATATTCTACTTGCAAGCTTGAATCCCAATGGCAATTGGGCTTGGATTGGTGCCAGCGACGCCGAAACGGAGGGTGTCTGGAAATGGGTAACAGGACCAGAAGCTGGTTCTGTTTTCTGGAATGGGGGGCCGTCTGGTTCTGCCCCTACCGGAATCTACGCCAATTGGCAGCCCGGGAGTGAGCCCAACAACCTTGGCAATGAAGACGCTGCCCATATGTGGGGCGGCGGCTATTGGAATGATTGGAATGTTGCCTCAGCCACTGGCTATTTCGTTGAGTATGGCACATCATTCAAGTCGAGTGGGCTCATTTTCACCGTTCAAGACACCCGTAACGGTTCGCCCGATGGAACAGACATCCTTACCAATATCGATATCCTCAGCTTCGCCGACGATGACCAGGTCATCGGCGACATCACCGGTGCCCTGATCGAAGGCACCGCCAATCCCGATAACCTCACCGGTGGCGCTGGCGCCGACACCATCCGAGGCTTTGCCGCAAATGACACCCTCTCTGGGCTTGGGGGGGGCGACAGCATTGAAGGTGGCGAGGGCAACGACCGCATCTCCGGTGACCGCGGCAACGACACCCTCCTCGGCGAGGCCGGAGCCGACAGCCTCTCCGGCGGCGATGGCAACGACTCCCTCTCCGGCGGCGATGGCAACGACACACTCGATGGCAACGCCGGCAACGACACCCTGCTGGGTGAGGCGGGCAATGACACCATCTACGGTGGCGCTGGCAACGACAGCTCCGTGGGGGGCGATGGCGCTGACTACTTACAAGATTCAGAAGGCAACAACACCGCCCAGGGCGGCGCCGGCAACGACACCATCTACGGGGCGGGCCTGATTGAGGGCGGCGATGACAACGACAACCTCAATTACTACGGCTATACCAACAACGGCGGCCAAACGGCGGCCACGGTTCTTGGCGGTGCCGGCCATGACCTGATCCGGGAGTGGGCAACCAACATCGACGGCGCGATCCTCGATGGCGGCGACGGCAACGACACGATCAATGGCAGCGGCTACAACGAGTCCATCCTCGGCGGCAGCGGTAACGACAGCATCAACGGCCAGGGTGGCAACGACAGCATCGCTGCCGGCAGCGGTGATGACACCATCAGCGGCGGCGCCGGCAATGACACCATTGATGGTGGCGATGGCGCCAATATCGCGATTTACACCGGCAGCCGTTCTCAATATTCCGTAGTAGGGGATGCCCTCGGGCTCACCCTCTACGACAACCGCGGCGGCGCACCCGATGGTGTGGATGTGGTGCGCAACGTGGGCGTGCTGCGGTTCAGCGATCAAGACGTGTCGGTGGAATCGGGTCTGAGCGGTGTGCTCCTAGAGGGCACACCCGGCGACGATCCGGGTCTGATCGGCACCATCTTGAATGACACCATCCGGGGCCTGGCCGGCAATGACGTTCTCTCAAGCCTGGCCGGCAATGACTTGCTTGAGGGTGGTGATGGCAACGACACCCTTCAGGGTGGCTCGGGCAACGACACGATCAACGGCGGCACAGGTCTGAATCGGGCGATCTTCTCGGGCAACCGCGCCGACTACAGCATCACCACCACCGGTGGAACCCTCAACGGCACCACCACGGTGGTGGATCTCCAGAGCGCCATCAATGGCAACGACGGCACCGACACGCTCACGGGTGTGCGGCTGCTGCAGTTCCTCGATCAGCTCTATGCGATCAATACCCCGCCCCTGGCGGTGGCCGATAGCGCAACGACACCGGAAGACACCACGATCTCGATCAGCCTGGCCAGCCTGATCGCCAACGACAGCGACGCCGAAGGAGATCCCCTGAGCATCACCGGCTTCAGCGCCGTGACCAACGGCACCGCCTCTATCAGCGGCGGCAACCTCATCTTCAGCCCAGCCGCGAATTTCAACGGCACCGGTGTGGTCACCTACACCCTCTCCGATGGCTTCACCACCTCACCTGGCACCCTCTCCATCGCCGTGGGAGCTGTCAACGACGCCCCTTCCGGTGCGGACAGGACCCTCATCACACTGGAAGACTCTGCCTACTTTTTCCCGGCTTCGGTTTTTGGGTTTTCTGATTTGGCTGACGCCAGCGGTGCTGGTGGAGCCAACAGCTTGCAGAGCGTGCGCATCACCACTCTGCCTGGCACGGGTGTCCTGCGGTTTTCAGGGTCCCCCGTGAACGCTGGGCAGGAGATCAGCGCTGCCAACCTCTCCGGCGGTCTCACCTACACACCCCCTGACAACGCCAATGGGCCGGCGCTGACCTCCTTCACCTTCCAGGTGCGAGACAACGGCGGCACTGCCGACGGTGGCGTGGATCTGGATCCCACGCCCAACACCATCCGCTTTGATGTCACAGCCGTCAACGACGCGCCGGCCGGCACAGACGCCACAATCGCCGCCGCTGAAAACAGCGTCTATGCGTTCACTGCCGCGGATTTCGGCTTCACCGACCCGATCGATGCCGCCAGCGCCTCTGGGGCCAACACGCTGCTGAGCGTGGTCGTCACCACCCTGCCCGCGGCGGGCAGCCTGCGGCTTGGCGATGCCGCCATCACCGCTGGCCAGGAGATCGCCGCCGCCAGCCTCGCGTCCCTCACCTTCTCGCCGGCGCCCAACACCATCGGCATGGGCTATGCCTCCTTCAGCTTCCAGGTGCGCGACAACGGCGGCGCGGCCAATGGCGGCGTGGATCTCGATCCAACGCCCAACACGATCAGCATCAATGTCACCCCGATCAACCAACCCCCGGCCGGCAGCGATCAAACCATCACCTCCCTGGAGGACAGCGTCTACACCTTCAGTGCCGCCGATTTCGGTTTCACCGATCCCATCGATGCCTCCAGACCCACCGGCGTCAACAGCCTGAAGAGCGTCATCATCACCACCCTGCCGGCGACAGGCAGCCTGCGGCTTGGTGGCGTCGCCGTAACCGCCGCTCAAGAGATCCTCGCCGCCAATCTTGCCTCTCTCACCTACATCCCACCGGCCAATGCCAACGGCAATGGGGTTGCCTCGTTCTCCTTCCAGGTGCGCGACAACGGCGGCACCGCAGGCGGTGGCAATGATCTTGATGCCACACCCAACACCATCACCATCTCGCTCACGCCGGTGAACGACGCCCCCGCCGGCACCGACAAGACCATCACCACCCTGGAAGACACGGCCTATGCCTTTTCGGCTGCGGATTTTGGCTTCTCCGATCCAGCGGATGCCGCTGGCGCCGCCGGGGCCAACAGCCTGCAGAGCGTGATGCTCACCAGCCTGCCGGGCGCAGGCACTCTGCTGCTGAATGGCGCCACTATTCTCGCTGGCCAGGATATCGCCGCCGCCAGCCTTGCTTCCCTCACCTACACCCCAGCGGCTAACGCCTACGGCAGCGCCATCGCCTCCTTCGCCTTCCAAGTGCGCGACAACGGCGGCACCAGCAATGGCGGCAGTGATCTTGATCCCACGCTCAACACGATCCGTTTTGATGTCACCCCGGTCAATGATCCACCCACCGCCTCCAACCTCTCGGCTGGAGAGCAATACAGCCCAGACACATCACTGAATCTGATTGACATTGTGGTCAGTGATGTTGATAGCCCTACGATCAGTGCCACCCTCACCCTCTCCAACCCGGCCGCTGGCAGCTTGTCCACAGCCAGCGTCAATGGAGTCAGCTCCAGCTTCAGTTCTGGCGTCTGGAGTGCCAATGGCGCTATCGCGTCGGTGAACACGCTCTTGGCTGGGGTGTCGTTCGTGCCGGCTACGGGCTTCAGCGATTCCTTCACGATCGCCACCAGCATCAGCGATGGTGAAGCCCCTGCGATTACGGGCACGAAGCAGTTCACCAGCATTCCGCCACTCAGCCCACCAACGGTGAATGCGCTGCTCACCAACGACACCACCCCGCTGCTCAGTGGCACCGCTTCGGTGTTGGCGGGACAGGGCTTCAAAGTGCAGCTTGGCAGCCAGGTTTACACCTATGGCAAATCACCGGCCCTGCAGCTGATCGCCAACGACTGGACGCTCCAAATTCCTGCGGAGCAGGCCCTCAGCGACGGCACCTACAACGTGGTGGCCACGGTGTTCAACAGCAACAACCAGAGCCAGAGCGATATCAGCACCAACGAGCTCAAGGTGGACACCCATATTCCATCTCTTGGTCTGACCTCAGCAGCCTCCACCAAGGCCTACTGGCCCCTGATCAGCGGCACCACTGAGGCCGGCCTGCCGGTGCAGATCAGCATCGCTGGCGCCACCTACCAGGTGCTGGCCGATGACACGGGCCTCTGGAGCCTCAACACCGAAACGGCCACGCCGACATCCGGAAGCTTCAGCCCCAACCGCGACGGGCTCAACGCCTTCACGGTTCAGGCCACCACTGCTGCCGGCAGTGCCAACACCCTCAATGCCGGGCTCACGATCCGCTTCCCCTACCCCGATCTGGTACTCACCAGCGTCAGCCTCCCCAGCGGGACCGGCCTCTCCAGCCAGACCCTTTCGGCCGTCATTGCCAATGCCACACCTCAGGGTCCAGCAGGGGCGGCGAACAACATCCCGGCAGCCGCCCAGTGGCTGGATCGATACTTCCTCTCCCCCGATCCGATCTTCGCGGACGGCAATGACATCGGCCTCGGTGAGTTCATCTCTCCTTTGGGTCGCGGTGTTCGCAACACTGGCCCCCTTGCCGCCGGTGAGAGCAGATCTGTAACCCTTAATGTGCAATTGCCCGAACTGCCGGGCGATTACTACCTGATCGCCGCCCTGGATAACACCAGTGCGATTAACGAGGGCCTGGGGGAAGCCAACAACATCTTTATTTCAGCCACGCCATTCGTACACGTCGATGCTGTTTACGACGCCACGCTGAGCAGCAACCGTGACCACCTCAAGGCGGGCGAAAGCGTGGAGCTCAGTGGCTTGCTGCGCCGGATCAACAATGGCGCGCCTGTGGCCAACAAGCCGTACACGATCACGCTCACCAACACCACCAACAACCGAGTGATCACGCTGACGGGCACCTCCGGGTCGGATGGAAGCTTCAGCCGCACCTTTATCCCCACCGTGGAGCAGGCGGGCAACTACACCATCGCCGCCCGCTGGACTCCGAACCTCGGTGAGGACAGCGCGCCGGAAGACAGCTTCAGCGTGGCCGGCCTTGGCTTTGTGGAGAGCGGCTTCTTCTACAGCCCGATCGCCGAAGGTAACACCCTCAGCGGCAACCTCACCCTCCGCAACTACGGGCCTGACAACATAACCGATCTCAGCCTTTCATCCACCAATCTCCCCAGCAACTGGACCTTCACCACGTCAGGCTTACCCGCCAGCCTCGCCTCCGGAGCCACCGCCACAATTCAATGGCAGCTCACCGTGCCGGATGCCTCAGTGCTCAACAGTGAGTTCCAGCTTGTCGCCGCAGGCTGGGACGGCAGTGATCCGCTGAACGCCACGAAACGCTTCGGCATCACGGTGGATCCCGATCACTCCGTGCTGCTGGCAACTCCGAACCCCCTGAGCGGTTCGGTGCTGCGCGGCAGTGAGACGCCACTCGATGTTCTGATCCGCAACACAGGCTCCGCCAGCTCCGGCCCTATCAATGTGGTGCTGCCATTCCCATGGATGCGGCTGAACACTCCCTCCACCCTGGCGCCACTGGCGCCAGGGCAGGACACCACCATCCACCTCACCCTCGCACCACCTGCCGATCTACAACTCGGCCGTTACTCGGCCAACATTGGCTTCCTGGATGAAACGAACCCTCAATACAGCTCCGTTCTTCCCTTCAGCTTCCGAACCACTTCAGATCTCACCGGTTCTGTCCATCTGCGGCTACTCGATGATCTTTCCCTGGCCATCGCGGGTACTCCCACGGTTGCCAACGCCGATATCGAGTTGCTGGATGGCCTCACGGGTTCCATCCTCCGCCGCCTCAGCGATGAAGACGGCGTCCTGACCTTTGAAGACCTGCCGGAAGGGGACTACCAGATCCGCGCCAGTGCAGACAAACACAGCCAAGGCACGCAGCGCTTCTCCGTGCGCAGTGGCAGCGAGAAGAAGGTTGACGTGTTTCTGCCGTACCAGGCGGTGCGCTACAGCTGGGTGGTGGTGCCGATCACGCTCACTGATGAGTACAAGATCACCCTCGATGCCACCTTCGAAACCGAAGTGCCCATCCCCGTGCTCACGATCAGCCCGGGATCCATCGACCTCTGCCCGCTCGATCAGGTGGGAGAGCAGCAGATCATCAATCTCACCCTCACCAACCATGGCCTGGTCAGGGCCAGCGACCTGCAATTCCTGCTTCCCAGCCACCCCAACTTCAACATCAGCCTCTCCGGTCTTTCTCCCACCCTGGAGGCCAAGCAATCGGCAGTGGTGCAGTTGGTGATCGATCGAATCGCCGACATCCCCAACGCCCCCACCTCGATTAACTGGGGTCAACTCGGTTGGGAGTACACCACCTTCCTGCCCAATCAGGTGGAACCCATCAAGGTCGAGAAGGAAACGCCACTGCCTTTCCTGCTCTGCCCTGTGCCGTTGCCTGGTGGGATCAGTGATTTCGGCTTTGGCGGCGGCGGTGGTGGTGGATTTGGCGGCGACGGTGGCGGCGGTGGCGGTGGCGGTGGTGGCTTCAACCCCGGCGTTGTGATCACCGTGCCTTCTTCAGACCCAGTGCCCTATGTCACCGCTCGCGTTGGCATTCAGCTCAATCAACGGGCCGTGCTGTCCCGGGCGGCCTTTGAGGGCACCTTCACCCTGGAGAACCTTGATCCAGGTGTAGACCTGAGCAATATCCAGGTCGAACTAGACATCTACGACAAGAATGGCGAGCTCGTTAATGACCGCTTTGCGATCAGCTCCCCAGTTCTTTCGGGTTTTAGCGGCAGCATCAGCGGCTCCGGCTTCCTTGGCCGCAACCAAACTGGCACCGCTGTTTTCACCATCCTTGCCAACAACGAGGCGGCTCCGATCGAGCGCGCGAACTATTCCATCGGCGGTCGCTTCTCCTATCTTCGCAACGATAGTGTTGTTAGCTATAATCTAATTCCAGCGCCGATCACTGTTGATCCAGCGCCAGTGCTCAGCCTGGATTATTTCCTGCAACGCGACGTTTTCTCAGATGATCCCTTCACCGATGCAATTGAGCCCACCAGGCCCTTTGTGCTTGGTTTGCTTGCTCACAACAAAGGATATGGTGACGCCAATAATTTCTCGATCACTTCGGGTCAACCCCAGATTGTTGACAATCAAACCGGTCTGCTGATCGACTTCAAGCTGATCGGCTCTTCGGTGGGCAGCCAGACCAACTCGATCAACCCAAGCCTCACGGTGAACCTGGGCAACCTGGAACGTCAAAGCACCGAGGAAGCCCACTGGTTGATGACGTCCACCCTGCAGGGGCGCTTCATTGATTACAAGGCCCAAGTGGAATATGTGAATCCACTTGGCTTCAAGGATCTTGCCGCCAGCTTCTCCCAGCTTCAAAACGTCAAGCTGCACGAGCTGAACCACATGGTGCGCGACGACCGCCCTGGAGCCGACAACAAATTTGACTATCTCGTCAATGACAATCCCCCCAAGGTTGGCGAGGACAATGCAAGCAAAGATCTTGATCCTGATCACCTCTACTTGAGCAACGGCAACGTCGAAGACGTTGATCTGATCAACGCCGACACTGTCACCACCAACCCCACGGGAAGAGCCAACGAGTTCAGCATCTCCTTCGCGAGTGTTGGCAGTGCACCCTGGAAGTATCTTAAGATCAATGATCCAGGCAATGGCGCCTATCCGATCGAGGCAATCACACGCCATGATGGCAGCAGTTTAGATCCCAACAATTATTGGGTCACCGATCGCACCTTCCCGCAAAGTGGCCGACCCATCTACGAATACAAGCTCCACCTCCTCGACCACCTTGCAGAGGGCAGCAATCCTGTTT
>JBIIIX010000158.1:0-6879 GCA_044234415.1 Cyanobium sp. | reverse complement strand
GTGAGCACAACAGATCTCAGGACTTGGAAATCAATGTCTGCAAGACGAAACAGCTCACAAACATGCGTTCTGCGGGTGCCGAAGAGTTGGATACACTTCAAACACCCCTTCAGATGACCCTGGAGCGGGCACTTGAATACATTGGACCCGATGAAATGCTCGAGGTCACTCCGGAAACGATTCGCTTACGTAAGTTACCGGCGCGCAAGCCGGCACGCCGTTGATGGATGAGGGCCTGGCTATCAGCACCTTCGATGTGCGCTGAAGAGCAATTGTTACGGCAGGATGCGCGCTTGCAGCTTGCTTTATCTCGCTTCAACAGTGGAGATTGGTACGGGTCCCATGACCTGTTCGAGGAGCTCTGGCATGAGACTCAGGGACCTTGCCGGCCAGTATTGCAGGGTGTCCTGCAGATTGCTGTTGCTCAGTATCATCTGGAACGTGGCAACCACCACGGCGCTACGGTGTTGCTAGGCGAGGGAATCGGGCGCTTAGCCCGTGTTGAGAGCGACAGCCTGGGCTTGGATATCGAGACGCTCAAGATCCTGGCCACGGATCGCTTGCAGCGGCTCCAACAGGGAATGCCCTTGGATACCTGTCCGCCCCTGCGGCTCACACCTGCCTCAGCCCAGCCATCTGTACATTGAGCTAGCGCTCTCAGCCATCCCCCTTACCGTTGTCCGCCCATCCCGGTTCACGCCCCAGCGACTCCCGCAGAGGTCGGGGCAACAGGCGCTATCGCTGGATCAGCCCAGTCGTCACATCCTTTGGCCTGATGTTGTGCGCAGGTCCACCAGGGCTGGCTTTGTCCGGCAGATCGGCAGTTCCGAGCAGCAACCCAACTGTTCCCCTTCCCACCGTGGTGGCGGGGGGCACTGCGAGCAACCCGAAGCCTGGCGGTCTGGTGACAATTGAATCTGATCAGCAACAGGCTGACAACGTGACAGGCGTGGTCACCGCCATTGGCAATGTGCGGATCACCTATCCAGAGCGCGGCATGGTGGCGACGGCACGTCAGGCGCAGTACTACACCCGGGAGGGTCGTCTGGTGCTGAGCGGTGATGTTGACATCATCGACCGCGACGGGCAACGACTGCGGGCCGATCAAATCGTCTACTGGCTTAATGGACAGCGTTTGTTGGCCCTTCCCGCCAAGGGTCAGCAGGTTCAAACCCGCCTACGGTTTGATGTCAAACCTGCCGCACTCTCCCCCCGACCACCGCTGCCATGAGCCTAGTGCTCGATCGGGTTGGAGTCACCCTCGGTGGTCGCCCGCTTGTTTCCGATGTCAGCCTGGAACTTCGTGCCGGTGAGGTGGTAGGCCTGCTCGGTCCCAATGGCGCCGGCAAGACGACAACCTTCAATCTTGTGACCGGCTTGATTACCCCTGATCGTGGTGAAGTTCTCTTGAATGGCCTTTCGGTAGCCTCTCACTCGATGCCGGAACGCGCCCGTCTCGGGATCGGCTATCTACCGCAGGAAGCGAGTGTGTTTCGCCAGTTGAGCGTGCGTGAAAACTTACGCCTCGCTATGGAGGAAAGTGGCACCCCGCGAAGCATGAGAGCGGAACGACTAGAGTCGCTCATTTCTGAGTTTCATCTCACGCCATTCCAGCATCGTTTAGGCTTTCAGCTATCAGGAGGTGAGCGTCGTCGCTGTGAAGTGGCCAGGGCGCTTGCTGTGGGGCTTGCAGGGCCAAGTTATCTGCTCCTCGATGAACCCTTTGCCGGTGTCGACCCACTTGCTGTAGCCGACCTGCAAAATTTAATTAGTCGTCTACGCGATCGCGGAATGGGCCTGCTGATCACTGATCACAATGTGCGGGAGACGCTAGCAATTACTGATCGAGCTTATATCTTGACAGAAGGTCGCATCCTTGCAAGCGGCAGCTCAGAGGCTATGGCTGCTGACCCACTGGTGCGGCGCCATTACCTCGGCGAAGGATTTCAGTTATGACGCACGGCGCCTTGCCGCTGCCACTGCGACGGCTTTTTTCTCGATCACCCTGGCAGCGACTCCCTTTGCTGGACCGCTGGTTGCTAACAGAACTCATCGCTCCCCTTTTGTTCGGGATCGCCGCATTCACGGCTGTATCCCTGTCCGTTGGTGTGGTCTTTGATTTGGTGCGTCGAGTTGCTGAGTTTGGCCTGCCGGCCTGGGCAGCTCTTCAAATCCTGATGCTCAAGATGCCAGGTTTTCTTGTGTTGTCATTCCCGATGGCAACACTGATGGCTACCCTATTGGCTTACAGCCGTTTGTCCAGCACCTCGGAGCTGACGGCCTTGCGTAGTGTTGGGGTCCGTGCATGGAGAATGGTTCTACCAGCCCTGGCGCTGGCGCTGGCGATGAGCTTTCTGACATTCATTTTTAATGATATTGTGGTACCACAATCCAACCTGCAGGCTGCCGATACCCTGGAAAGAGCTCTTGGCAGTGCCGTAGCAGCAGAACGAACGAACGATACCCTTTATTCTAATTTTTCTGATGTCAAAAACAAGAATGGCAAAGCAGAACGTAGGCTGACACAGCTCTTTTATTCACGCTACTATCTTAAAGGCTTAATGGTGGACGTCACCCTGCTTGATTTTTCCCTGCCAGACCAGCGTCAGATGCTGACGGCGAAAACTGGAATTTGGGATCCAAGGACGGGTATGTGGACTTTTTGGAACGGTCGACTTGTAACCATTAATGAAATTACTGGCAGTACGATTACTGCAGGATTTACCAATTATCAATATGCAATGGGTAAGGGTCCCATCGATGTGGCCCAGCTCCCGACAGATGCCACGATGATGACGGTTGGCCAGGCTGTACGGGCTGAACGGTTGTTGCGTGAGGCAAACAACATTAAAGAAGCTCGTAAAATGCGTGTCCGTATCCAGGAAAAATTTGCCTTGCCCGCCATCTGCCTTGTCTTTGGCTTGATCGGCAGTAGCCTTGGTGTGCGTCCCAATGCCCGCACGAGTCGTAGTCAAGGCTTTGGTATCAGTGTGATGTTGATTTTTAGTTACTATCTGATGTCATTTATATTTAGTTCACTCGGGGTCACCGGCAGCCTCCATCCTCTCTTAGCGGGTTGGAGTCCCGTTTTCATTGGTTTGGCGATTGGCGCCTTCCTTTTGCGTCAGGCCAGCCGCTGATGACCCCTTGACCAGCCAGAATGGCTCGATGACGTTCCCGTCCCTGATGACTGCGGTGCCTCTCGCGGCGTTTGATCCTGTGATCAGCCTCGGCCTGCTTAGCTTCGGTCTCCTGTTGCTGGTTCTGCCCCTCGCGTTCTGGAGTTTGATCGGAGGTGGCGGCAGCCGCATCGTGCGACTGCTTGTGGCAGCGGCCAACCTCAGCCTGACAGCACAGTTGGTGCTGCGTTGGCTTGATTCGGGCCATTTCCCGATCAGCAATCTCTACGAATCCCTCTGTTTCCTCGCTTGGGGATGCACGCTGACCCAATTGTTGGTTGAGCGCAACTGGCCCAATCCACTCGTTCCAGCGGCATCTACTCCAATGGCGTTGGGCTGTCTCGCGTTCGCAAGCTTTGCTTTGCCAGAGCGTCTCCAAGATGCCTCTCCCCTCGTGCCGGCGCTTCGCTCAAGTTGGTTGGTCATGCATGTCAGTGTGATCATGCTGAGCTACGCGGCGCTTCTCGTGGGTTCTCTGCTTTCCTTGGCGGTGCTGTTTGTCGACCGCGAAGATGCGCTTGAGTTACGTAGTAGCTCGATTGGTAGCGGAGGCTTTCGCCAGGCGGCTCTGGCTTCCGATGGGCCTGGCGCAATGGCCTTGAGCAGTGCCAGCTTTCGGATCAGCGAACAGCTCGACAGCCTGAGCTATCGCACGATCACCGTTGGCTTTCTGCTGCTGTCTGTAGGTCTGGTCAGTGGGGCGGTCTGGGCTAACGAGGCTTGGGGCAGCTGGTGGAGTTGGGATCCGAAGGAAACCTGGGCCTTCATCTGCTGGTTGGTCTACGCCGCTTATCTTCACACCCGCCTGATTCGAGGTTGGCAGGGGCGTCGGCCCGCTCTGGTGGCCGTCTTGGGACTTGTCCTGATCGGAGTTTGTTATATCGGAGTCAACCTGCTTGGTATTGGCCTGCACAGCTATGGTTGGTTCTTCAGCAGTTGACGCTGATCACGGAAACCAAGAACTCAGCTAGTGGCGAACTCTCTACTGCCACTGCGCTTATCACCATGAAGGGCATTCTAGTCTTCCACTTTTGTCGCATGATTGACACATCGGCTTGATGACAAGTCACCCTTGGGTGCTTAATTCTGGTCTTCCGAAGTTGTCGCACCAATGATACCCCTCCATGCAACTGAATCTCCATGCCGCCAAACCTCCATGCAGCTGAGCCTCTAATCAGCTGAACCTCCATGCAGCTGAACCCCACAGAGATACAGTTAGAAATCTAACCACTCCCTTCAGTTGCTTGGGTCGCTCCGCAGAGGATCGCCCGTTGGCTGCAGACGTTGGTGAACAACGCTTGGTTTAAGCGGCAACCGGAAGCAGACGGCTGATTTGCGTTGTCCATGGCTGGATCGCGAGAAAAATCAAGTCCTCGCAATGGGCCGATTTGCAGGACCAACGTCTGCTGCTGGAGTCTGTGAAACCAGCAGCTTTGACAAGCGGCCATTTTCAAGGCTGATTTACGCAGCCCAGACGTTCTCAGACCAAAGCAGGTTCCGGGCGACGGCTATTGCGGATGCCACGAATGGCTTCCGCGTAATCGCTCTGTCCGAAGACACCAGAGCCGCTGACGATGGCATTCGCCCCAGCCTCAATGACCTTCCAAGCGTTGTTGCCCTTGATCCCCCCATCCACCTCGATCCAGGGATCTAGGCCCCGCGCGTCGCAGATCTGCCGCAATTCCCGAATCTTTTGGACTTGGCTGTCGATGAAACTCTGGCCCCCAAAACCTGGATTGACGCTCATGATCAGAACCAGGTCACAGAGCTCTAAGCAATACTCGATGCTGCTCAGGGGCGTGCTCGGATTCAGAACCGCACCTGCCTGTTTGCCGAGGTCCTTGATCTGACTGAGATTCCGATGCAGATGCGGACAGGCCTCCACTTGCACCGAAATGATGTCAGCTCCGGCACGGGCGAAGTCCTGGACGTATTTCTCGGGCTCCACGATCATCAGATGCACGTCCAGGGGCTTGGTCGTCACCGGGCGCAGGGCCTCGACGATCAGGGGGCCGATGGTGATGTTGGGGACAAAGCGGCCGTCCATGACATCCACATGGATCCAGTCAGCTCCGGCGGCGTCCACGGCCCGCACATCGTCGCCAAGGTGGCTGAAGTCGGCAGAGAGGATCGACGGAGCGATCACCAGGGGCTTGGTGCTCATCGGGACGGACCTGGAGCGGAAGGCTGAGATCCTAGAGACTAGCCTTTGGGAGGCTCCAAGCTTGCAACGGCCGCGCTGATACGATGACCGCGCTTCAGAGCCGGAGGTTTGGCGGCGTCGACAGATTGTCTGTCCCCATCTGGGTCGCCCCCTCCAGCGACCCTCGGTTAGAGCCGTGACCGCTCTTGGGGAGTCCTGGCCTGAGCCGACGCTCATTGCTAACTCCCATCCGTCGTCCCCCTTCCCCTGCCCACCCTTCTCCCCGCTGGACTGCTGTGGATCGCACCCTGATTCAGGAAATTCTTGAGGTCGTCGAACAGGCGGCCATCGCCTCGGCGAAACTGACTGGACTCGGCCTCAAGAATGAGGCCGACGCAGCCGCTGTCGAAGCGATGCGTGAGCGGATGGGCCAAATTGCGATGCAGGGCCGCATTGTGATTGGTGAAGGGGAAAGGGATGAGGCCCCAATGCTCTATATCGGCGAGGAGGTGGGATCCGGCACTGGCCCTGGCGTTGATTTCGCCGTCGATCCTTGCGAGGGCACCAATCTCTGTGCCAACTCCCAACGGGGTTCTATGGCAGTGTTGGCTGCCTCAGATCGTGGCGGCCTGTTTAATGCACCTGATTTCTACATGAAGAAGCTTGCGGCGCCTCCGGCTGCCAAAGGCAAAGTCGATATCCGGAAATCGGCGACAGAGAACATCGCGATTCTCAGCGAAGCCCTTGGCATTCCCGCCAGCGACCTCGTCATCGTGGTGATGGACCGCGCACGTCACAAAGACCTCATCGCTGAGATCCGTTCCACAGGAGCTCGCGTCCAACCCATCTCTGATGGTGACGTTCAGGCCGCCATCGCCTGCGGCTTCGCGGGCACCGGTACCCACTGTCTGATGGGAATCGGCGCCGCTCCAGAAGGCGTCATTTCCGCCGCCGCGCTCAGGGCTCTTGGCGGTCACTTCCAGGGCCAGCTGGTGTACGACCCCGCGGTCGCTCAGACCAAGGAGTGGGAAGGCCTCACTCGCGAGGGCAACTTGGCGCGACTGGCTGAGATGGGCATCACCGATCCGGACAAGATCTATGAAGCCGAGGAGCTCGCCTGCGGGGCCAACGTGGTCTTTGCCGCCTCGGGCATTACGGATGGGCTGCTGTTCAACGGTGTGAAGTTTGAACACGATTGCGTGCGTACGAGTTCCCTTGTGATCAGTACACTCGACAACACGGCACGCTTCACCGACACCGTGCACATTAAGCCGGGGGCCCTCAGCATCTCCCTTCGCTGAGCCCTCGACGCATCCTTCAGCGAGGCTTGTCCTTCATGCACATCGCCGTCGTCGGCCTGAGCCATCGCACGGCCCCGGTTGAGGTCCGTGAACGGCTCAGCATCCCTGAGCAAAGCATGGAGGTGTCCCTAGCTCGTTTGCGTTCCGATGAACAGGTGCTTGAGGCTTCGATCTTGAGCACTTGCAATCGGCTTGAGATCTACACGCTCTTGCGTCATCCAGACCTCGGTATGGAGTCTGTGGCGGGCTTCCTATC
>JBIIIX010000125.1:0-8360 GCA_044234415.1 Cyanobium sp. | reverse complement strand
TGTCGCCAGGGCGGCCGAAGCTCTGGGCCGGTTCCGCAGGGGCAGCCGGGGCCGGCGCTGCCGCTCGGCCATTGCCGGAGCTCGCCGCCGCCACGCCCTCGGCCACCCTCGGCACCGACACCGGCTGACCGCTGGCTCGCTCCACATCCTCCGCCTGAATACGGCCATGGGGACCGCTGCCGCGCAGACCCTCAAGGGCGACGCCCCGCTGGGCGGCCAGTTTGCGGGCCCTGGGGGTGGCCACCACCCGGCCATTGCCCGGCTGGGCAGCTGGCACGGCCTGGGGCGCGGCGACGGCGACTGGGGCGGGAGCAGGCGCGGCTACCGGCACGGCGACAGCCGCCGGCACGGCGACAGCCGCCGGCACGGGGACAGCCATCGGCGTGGGTGCCGCCGGGGCCGGGGCAGCCGGCGGAACAGAGGTCGTCGCCGGGCTGGGGGGCGCTGCTGGCGGCGCGACGGCGGCAGGGGCAGCCGCGGGCGCATTGGCCGCCGCCGCCGCGATCTCCTCCTGGGTTTCCACGATCAGGCCGATGGTGTCGCCCACCGCCGTGGTGCCACCCGCGGGCATCAACACCGTGGCCAGGAAGCCCTCCTGGAAGGCTTCCACCTCCATATCGGCCTTGTCGGATTCGACGATCAGGACGGCCTCGCCCCGCTCAACGCGGTCTCCAGGTTGTTTCAGCCACTCGACGATCTTGCCCTCCGTCATCGTGGAGCTGAGGGCCGGCATGAAGATTTCGTAGGTGGCCAAAGCTGAAACGCCGCACGTCTGGGGCGGAGTTTACGCACCGCACAGCAATGCGCTCTGCTCAGCCAGCACCCTCAGCGGCAGCACAGGCAATCGCGGCCATAGGCCCCGCCACCGCCTTCAGGGCAGGGGCGCCAGGAGGTTGGAGGGGGCCCAGTGCGGGCGCTGAAGAGGCTCTCCACAACCACCCTCAGACACCTGCGTGCGTGAGGCTCCTCGTTGGCGCAGGGGTGACTTGCGATGGCGAGTGGTGGTCGAGAGCTTTGGGTTCCCGCCAAGGGGCCCGGGGTCAGCGGACGGGCTCAGTCGGCGCCCTCAACCGCTTCAACCACCCCGTCGCGCACAACGACGGCCGCCTGCAGCTTCTGCACCAGGTTGTCGCCCACCCGAACCTCGCAGAAGCTCTCCAGCTGCCCCTGCTCGACGATCTGCTCCATCTCCAACTCCCGCACCGAGCGCTGTTGCTCCAGAACCTGGCGCTTCTGCTCCTCGAATTCGGCGCGCTTGGCCGCTACCTGTTGCTGCAGGCCAGCCACCTGCTCCT
This sequence comes from Cyanobium sp., assembly GCA_044234415.1. Taxonomy (GTDB): domain Bacteria; phylum Cyanobacteriota; class Cyanobacteriia; order PCC-6307; family Cyanobiaceae; genus Cyanobium. The sequence continues at coordinate 7,065 of JBIIIX010000125.1, read as the reverse complement.
GCACGCGCGGGTCGAGCGGGTTCGCGCTCTGGCGGCGGATTTCATCGGTGAGGCGCTGCCCCTCCTGCTCCAGCTGGGCCAGCTGCTGGTCGAGGTTGACGATGGCGTTGCTGAGCTCACGCTCGGCGTCCTCTTTCCAGCGCGGCGTGACGATGGCCCGCACCGTGACCGCTCGCTTGATCGTGAAGCTGCCGTTCGCCATGTCACTGGGAAATCAGCGCCCAGGGTGTCAGCAGAGGCCCCCCGGGGTCAACGGGGCCGCCGCGCCGGGGTGCTCCGGCCGCAGATCCGCTGCGCTGGCGGTCCGTCCCCTGCGAGCGCCCCCAAGGCCTCCAGGCCCACCGCAGGCTCGCCGAGGCGGTCGCCGCGTTAGCGATCGGCGTAGATGCGCTCAATCGCCGCGGTGTCACGCTCGGCGATGCGGTCGCGGCGTTGCTTCAAGGTTTGGGTGAGCAGGCCATTTTCAATGCTGAACGGCTCCACCAGCGCCACCCCCGCCAGGCGCTCATCGGCCCTGGAGCCGCTGCGTTCGGCCAGGACGCGGTTGAAGTAACGGCTCAGCGCCTTGAGCAAGGCGGCATCAACCGGCTCTCCAGGGGCATGGCGCAGGGCCGGCTGCTGGGCCAAGGCCCACTCCACCAAGGCCTCCTGGCGGGGCACCAGCAGGGCCCCGAGCTGCTTGCGGTCCTGGCCCACCACCATCACTTGCTCCACGAGCGGCAGCTCCAGAAGCGCCTCCTCCAGCGGTCCCGGCTCGATGTTCTCACCGCTGCTGAGCACGATGGTGTCCTTGGCGCGGCCGGTGAGCACCAGGCTGCCGTCCGGCAGCAGCCGCCCCAGGTCGCCCGTATCGAACCAGCCCTCGGCGCTCAGCACCTTGGCGGTGGCCTCCGGACGCGCGAAGTAGCCGCCCATCACCTGGGGACCCCGGGCCAGCACCAGGCCCCGCTGCCCCAGCGGCACGCTGACGCGGCTGTCAGGGTCGACCACCTTCAAGGAGGTGTCCGGCAGGGGCCGGCCGGCGCTGCCGCGGCGGTTGGCCCAAGGGCGGCGGCAGCTGAGCACCGGGCTGGTTTCCGTGAGGCCGTAGCCCACCAGCAGCTCGATGCCGATCGCCTCGAAGAAACTATCCACATGGATGGCCAGGGCTCCACCGCCGCTGATGGCGGTGCGCAGCCGGCCCCCCACCAGCTGCTGGCGCACCTTGGGCCAGAGCAGGGCCATGGCCAGGCGATGCAACGGCCAGCGCAGGGCCAGCTCAGCGGCGGCGGCCAGCCGGGTTGCCAGCGCCTCGGGCTTGAGGGTGAGATCCTGGGCCCGGCGGCGGCGCTCGCAGGTTTGGGTGCTGTTGGCTAAGGCGGCCTGGATCAAGCGGCGACGGCCATTTGGCATGGCCGCCAGGGCATCCTCGAACCCCGACAGCAGGGCCTCCCAAAGCCGCGGCACGCTGATCAGATAGTGGGGGCGCACCTTCTGCAGGTCGCCGCGCAGCTGCTTGAGGGTGGTGTAGGTCTGGCGGCAGCCGCAGGCCAGCAGGAAATATTCGGCCGTGCGCTCATAGGCATGCCAGATCGGCAGCACGCTCAGGGCGCGATCGCCGCTGTGCGGTTGCACCGCCACGCCAAGGGTGCGCAGCTGATGCAGCAGGTTGGCGTGGCTGAGGGGGACCCCCTTGGGCTGGCCGGTGGTGCCCGAGGTGTAAAGCAGCGTGGCGGTGCGTTGCGGATCGGCGGCGGGCGCTGGCGGCAGATCGGCGGAGGCGCCCCGTTCCAGAAGCGCTTCCCAGCTGAGCAGCGGCGGGCCGCTCCAGCCGGCGGCGGGCGCGGCACCCTCCAGCAGCACCACGAACCGCAAGGGCTGCAGCGCCCCCTGCGGCAGCTCCAGCCGCTCCAACAGCGCCATCGACTCCAACACCATCGCCACGGCGCCGCAATCGCTGAGGATGAAGCGCAGCTCTTCCGCCGGAGCGCCGCTGCCGCGCACCGCATCGGCCGCCCCCGCCCGCATCAGGCCCTGGTCGGCCACCAGCCAGCGGGGGCCGTTCTCGGCGAAGAGCGCCACCACCTCGCCGGGCCGTAGGCCTAGGGCCGCGAAACCGGCGGCGGCTTGATCGATGCGGCGCCGCAGCTCCGCGAAGCTGAGGGTCTCGGGCGGGCGGGCGTGGGGAGCCTCTAGGGCGATGGCATCGCCATGCAGGCGTTCCAGCTCGGGCCATAACTGCTCCAGCCCATGCAGCGCCGACCAATCGTGGCGCTGGGCGAGGGCCTCACGGTCCTGAGCATCGGCGCTCCAGTGGATCTCGGCCAACCCCGATGCGGCGACCGCGGCTCCAGGCGTGGTGGCGTTGGCGGGCATCGGCCAGATTCAGGAAGGCGCGCCCATGGTTACAAGTTCGGCAACCGTTCGGACGGCCCCGGCGGCTGCAGCCGCAGGTCGAAGTGGTCGGCGAACGCCTCAAGCAGCAGCGGTCTGACAGCGGCTGGCGTCAGCTCCGGCCGCCAATCCACCAGTCGTCCCACCGGCCGATCGGCGATGCCACAGGGCACGATCGCGGCGAAGCCTTCAAGCTGGCAGTTCACATTCAGGGCCAGGCCGTGCTGGCTGATCCAGCGCCGGGCGCCGATGCCGATGGCCGCCAGCTTGCGGCCCTGCCGCCACACGCCCGTTCGCCCGGGCCAGCGTTCTCCCGGCAAGCCCAGGCGCTCCAGCACCCGCAGCACCACCTGCTCGAGATCGCGAAGGTAAACATGCAGGTCGGCGCCGTGGCGCTGCAGGTCGAGCACCGGGTAGAGCACCAGCTGTCCAGGCAGATGGTGGGTCACCTCGCCGCCGCGGTCGATGCGGTAGAGCGGCAAGGGTGGAGCTTCGGGATCAAAGCCGAGGAAGGCGGTGCTGGCGCCCCGACCGAGGGTGTAGCAAGGCTCGTGCTCCAGCAGCAGCAGGGCCTCGTCGGCTGCGGGCTGGTCGAGAAGGCGGCGCTGCAACTGGCGTTGCCAGGCCCAGCCGAGCGGGAAGGGCACCGGCTGCTGGCATTCATAAAGGATTGCGCGACCTTTGGAGCCCATCGTCCAGCCTTCCTAGCGTGCGGGCAACGGGCCCCGGGCCCGCACGATCCGGAGGGTCGCCTGACCATGAAACTGCTGATCCACGGCCGCAACCTCGACGTCACCCCGGCAATTCGGGACTACACCGAAGCCAAGCTCACCAGAGCCATCGGGCATTACGACACCATCGTCAAGGAGGCCGATGTCCATCTGTCTGTGGCCCGCAACCCGCGGGTGCCGCAACAGACCGCTGAGGTCACCCTGTTCGCGAACGGCACCGTGATCCGGGCCCAGGAGCGCAGTGAGAATCTCTACGCCAGCATCGATCTGGTGGCGAGCAAGTTGAGCCGTCAGCTGCATCGGTATAAAGATCGCGTGCACGGCCATGGGCCGGTGCATCGCTCAGCGGCGGCTGAGGAAGCCGGAGCCGCGAGCCTGCCGAAAGCTGGTGAAACCCTCACGGACGGCATGCAGGCGGCACTGCCCTCCCGCGGCGTGCGACGCAAGTATTTCGCCATGCCGCCGATGGATCTGGATGAAGCCCTGCACCAGCTCGAGCTGATCGATCACGACTTCTTCGTGTTCCGGGACCGCGAAACCGATCAGATCCAGGTTGTGTATCGCCGCAACCATGGCGGCTTCGGCGTGATCCAGCCCCGCAACAGCTGATCGTGGAGGCGGCAAGGGCGCGGCCGGATCGTGACCTCCCCGATCTGGCCCCGCTGATCGATCACGCTCTGCTGGATCCCCACCACGGCCAGGACGCCGTGCTGCGTTGCTGCGATGAAGCCCGCCATTTCGGCTTCGCCGGCGTCTGCCTGGCTTCCCGCTGGCTGCCGGAGGCGCGGCAGCGCCTGCCGCCCTCCGGCCCGGTGAAGCTGATCGCCGTGATCGGCTTCCCCTTCGGCGCGGTGCCCGCCCCGATCAAGCGGGCCGAGGCTGAAGCGGCGGCGGCGGCCGGCGCTGATGAGCTCGATGTGGTGCCCGATTTCGGGGCCCTCGCCGATGGCGAGAGCGGCACCCTGCTGGACGATCTGGCGGCGATCACCGACCTGGGCCTGCCCGTGAAGGTGATCCTCGAAGTGGGGCGGCTTGAGCCGGCGGCGTTGGAGCTGCTGGTCGAGGTGAGCCTCGATGCCGGGGTCCGCTTCCTGAAGACCGGCAGCGGCTTTGGGCCCGCCGTCAGCCCTGATCAGGTGCGCCAGGTGGTCGCCTTGGCCCGTGGTCGCGCCGGCGTCAAGGCCGCGGGCGGCATCGCCTCCCTGGAGCAGGCCTACGGGTTGGTGGAGGCCGGCGCCTGCCGGCTCGGCACCAGCCGCGGCGTGGCGCTGATCCAGGCCCAGCGGCAGGCCGATTGATGGCGACCGGGGAGGAGCTGCTAGAGGGCATCGCCTTGCGCTGCACCCCCCTCGGTGAACAGGACCGCCTGCTCATCGTGCTGAGTGAGGCCGAGGGCCTGACGCGCCTGGCCGTGCCGGGAGCGCGGCGCCATCGCAGCAGCCTGGCGGCGGCGGTGCCCCTGGCCCGCCTGCGGCTGCAGGTGAGCGGCCGCCGCGGCCTGCGTCGGGTGCGGCAACTGCAACTCGTGCGCAGCCATGGCGCCCTGGGGCAGCGCCTGGAGACCCTCTCCGCCGCCCAGGGGCTGGCGGAGCTCTGCCTGGCCCTGGTGCCCGATGGCGCCCCAGCGCCGGGCATGGTGAGCGCCCTGGAGCTGGCCCTAAACCGGCTGGAGTCGGTGGTGGAGGAACGCTCCGAAGCCGCCGAGGCCCTGGCGATCGCCGTGCAAGCCAGCGTGCAACTGCTGGCCCTAGGCGGATATGCCCTGCCGCTACAAAGCTGTGTGCGCACCGGCGCCGCGCTTCACCCCCCCATTGGCGACTGGAGCTGGCGCTGCAGCTTTTTCGCCGCGGAAGGCCTGGCGATCGGCGCCATCGTTGGGGCCCAGCAGCAGTTCAATGCCTCGGAGCTGGCCTTGTTGCAAAGGCTGACGCGGCCGGCGCCGCCGCGGCGACGCGATGGCGGCTTGCTGGGGCCGCTGCCGGTATGGCTGCGGCTGCTCGGCCTCGTGGAGGTCTGGAGCCGAGAGCACCTGGGTCGCAGCCCACGGGCCTTCAGACTGCTGCGCTCTGCCCTGGAGCCCATGACCGCAACCGGCTCACCCCTGGAGACACCGTCAGCATGAGTGGGGCCGCCGCTGACAGGGGGCTGATGTCCGTGCTGGCCCTGCCGGGTTTCCGGCGCCTCTGGCTGGGACAGGTGTTCTCCCAGCTCGCTGACAAGTTCTACATCGTGTTGATGGTGTTCCTGATCGCCCAGTACTGGGTGACGGACACACCCCAGTCCCATGAGGCCCTCGCCGGCGCCGCGGCGATGATCCGCATCGATCTGGAAAGCCGCGCCCAGGCCATCACCCTCCTGGCCACCGGCATTTACGTGGCCAATACCCTGCCGGCGATGCTGCTCGGCACCGTGGCTGGCGTCTGGGCCGATCGCTGGCCCAAGCGCTCCGTGATGGTGTCGTCCAACGGCTTGCGGGCGATCTTGGTGTTGCTGGCCCCCCTCTGCCTTCTGCCCGGGCCGATCTGGCTGGGGGTGAGCTGGGGCTACTGGGCGCTGGTGGGCATGACCCTGCTGGAGTCGGTGCTCACCCAGTTCTTCGCGCCGGCGGAACAGGCCGCCATCCCGCTGCTGGTGCCGCCGCAGAAACTGCTGGCCGCCAACTCCGTCTACCAGGCCACCAGCATGGCGGCCACAATCCTGGGCTTTGCCCTCGGCGATCCGATCCTGCGGCTGCTGCGGCTTGGGTTGGAGCGCCTCGGCCTGAATGGTGGTGAGTTTGTGTTGCTGCCGCTCTGTTACGGCTTGGCGGCATTGGTGATCGCTGGGATCAATCTCGAAGAGCCGCCCCGCGAGGTGCGGCAGATCACCGTCTGGGAGGAGATTGGCGAAGGCATCGAAGTGCTGCGCCAACGCCCCAGCGTGCGTGGCGCCATGGTGCAGCTGGTGTTGCTCTACAGCCTGCTAGCCGCCCTCTACGTGCTGGCAATCAGCCTGGCGGCCACGATCAGTGGCCTTGGCCCCACGGGTTTCGGCACCCTCCTGGCGATGAGCGGCGTGGGCCTGGCGATCGGCGCCCTGGCCGTCGCCCAGCTGGGCGATCGCTTCCGCCGCCGCCTGCTGGCCAGCTCCGGCCTTGGCACGATCGCCTTTTGCCTGGTGTTGCTGGGTCAAACGCGCGGCTATCTCGGCTGGACCTTGGCGCTCTGCATGCTGCTGGGCATCGGCGCGGCGCTGCTGGCGATCCCGGCCCAGACGACCATCCAGGAGGACACACCGGAAAATCAACGGGGCCGCGTCTTCGGCCTGCAGAACAACCTGATCAACATCGCCCTGAGCCTGCCGCTGGCCCTGGCCGGCACGGTTGTGAGTCGCTATGGCCTCTTGCCGGTGCTCTGGGGTCTGGCGGCGATCGCCATGGTTGCGGCTCTCAGTGAACAGCCCTGGCGGTTGGGCTAACGAGGACAGAGCCAAGCGGCTGTCCCGCCAAGACCGCTCGCTGGGCCGCCCTCCGCCGTGCCAGGGCTGGGGTGCGCTTGACGGGGCCACCCAGCTGCCGCTGCTAACTTGGAACATCCACGCGATAGGCGTTTGTGGCGCACATTGCCTGGCTCGGGAAGAAATCCCCCTTTTGCGGCAATGTCACCTACGGCCTGAGCACCACCGAAGCCCTGCGCCAGCGCGGCCATACGGTGAGCTTTATCCATTTCGACACGCCCACCGCGCTGCCCTCGCTGCATCGCCAGGGCGGCATGGCCACTTCAGTACGGCAGGCCACTGCCTCCAGCGGCGACAGCGCACCCCAGGCCCCTCGCCCGAACGGCATCTCCACCGCCGAGGTGGTGCTGCCCTACCTGTTGAAATCGCAGGTCTACACGATCCCCTCCCCCCGGGCCCTCGGGGAGCTGCGGGCCTCGCTGGAAAACCTGCGGCCCGATCTGGTGCACGCCAGCCTCACCCTCTC
>JBIIIX010000124.1:0-8389 GCA_044234415.1 Cyanobium sp. | reverse complement strand
TCCAGTCACCTTGCTATCCAGATTCTTGGGATAGCCGCCATCGATCATCAGGCAGGGCTGCGGCAGGGAGGTGGTGTCGAGGCTCAGCCCTTGGGGGAGGCTCGCGACCCAGATCACCACATCCGCTTCCGGCAGGGCTTCCTCCAGGCTGAGAATGCGGCCACCACCAAGCTCATTGCGGAGATCGAGCAGGGGCTGGGGCTGCCGGGCGATCAGCAGCAGCTCCGCCACAGCGGTGCGAGCGGTCAGCCAGCGACACACCGCGCTGCCGATATCCCCCGTGGCACCCACCACCGCCACCCGGGCCCGGGCCAGATCAATGCCAACCGCAGGGGCGTTCTGTTCCACCTGGCGACAGATCACCCAGGCGGTGTGGGTGTTGCCCGTGGTGAAGCGCTGCCAGTCGAGGGTGGTGTTGCGAATGTGCTGCTGACTGAGCAGGTTGAAATTTTCAAAAATGATCGAGGTGAATCCGCCCAGAGCGCTGATTGCAATGCCGCTTCGCTGGGCCAGGTCCATGGCATTGAGGACCTTGCGACGGGCGGTTTTGAAGCGACTCAGCATCTCCGGCACGAACACGGAATCGATATAAGCGCCTTCGATGCTGCGCCCCTCGGGGCTGGTGAGGGTGAAATGTTCCACCAGTTGGGGTGGGGCGCTGCACCACATCTCAAGATCACCCTGGGCGTACTCGGGATACCCCAGGCGTTCGGCCAGCTGGCGGGCGGCCGCAAGACTGGTGGAATGACCGATGAGGCCGAACATGGGCGCAGCAGAGGGGGGGCGGAGGAAATCGCGTTGCGGGGGTTTGGGGCTGAAGAACCCCGGCCGACAGGCGATCCTGCCATAGCAAACGCGAGGGGTTCGAGCTCAGGTTTCGCCAGACCCAAAACCAGACGCCGGGCGTACCCTGATCATCCCACCAGGGCGGCTGCGGCGAAACGGGCGATCTCGCGAGGTGAGAATCCGATTTCCATAAGAGTTTCTTGATAAGAGGAGAGGAAATCAGCCATTAAGTCTTCGCGATCCATGTGCAGCACAGCCGCATCGCTAGCCACCTGATCGAGCATCCGTCGCACCAGGGGAAGATTGTCACGATTGGCCTGCTCAAACTCAGGCTGGATACGCTCGCGATTAGCCCTGAGCCACACCTGGCCGTAATTGAGGTGTGTGTATTCATCCTTGACGACAGATTCGGTAATGCGACGGGCGAAGGGATCGGCGACAGGAATGTAGATGTGGTAAGCCGAAATAGCGAAAGCTTCGATCAAGATCGCCTGAATCAGAAGGCAGGTGGCCACCTTCCCCTCGGCCAGCGCCGCCTGGAAGTTGTTGCGCAGCGGCGCAAAAAAGTCGTGGGCGAAAGGCATGTCAGCTTCCACGCCAAGGTTGGCCGCACAGGCTGTAAAGCCCTTTTTGTGCTTGAGCTCCATGCGGGCCAGCCGGCCCAGTTCTTCGGCTTCTTCGGGCAGCAGCGTGCCGATGGACAGGTAGTTGTCGTGAGCTTCCTGCTCACCTTCGATGACGATCGCGTTGATGCGGCTGTAGGCGTCCTTGTAGGCGGCGCTGCCGAAGTCAGGCAGGCTGTCCTGGTGAAGTTCGGCACTGTCCGGGGCGGGGATCGGTTGCGCGGTATCGACGGACGTCATGAAGGCAGCGCGGCAAGCAAGTTGGGCGACTTTAGTCACGCTTGCGGATCCGTCGACGGCCAGTCGCTGCGCAGCAACGCCACAAGGCGGCTTCGCCAGCCCTCCACCAGTCGCGCCAAAAGCTCGGCGCCGAGCTCGGCATTGGCCCCGCTGGGATCCCCCACGATGCCGTCGCGGCTGAGCTCCAGGGTTCGCCAGCTGGTGGGGGCATCCCCCTCCAGCGACCACCCCTCGGGGGGCGTGACCGGGGATCCGGGCGGCGGTTCGGGGAGATCGCGGCCCAGGGCCAGATCCGACAAGCGCACCAAATCCGGAAAGAGATGCAGCATCAAGCTCGTTTCCGCCAGGCCGGCATGGAGCCCCTGGCTGCGTTCAGGCTCGGGGATCAGGGAGGCGATCCCTTCTGGCCCCCTCCAGAGAAAGCAAGGGAACACGGCCAGAGAGGGATGCTGGCGCCTCAGCTCACGGGCGGCCACATCCAGCGCGGAGATCTGACCGCCATGGGCGTTCAGCAGCACCAGGCGCCGAAAGCCGGCGTCCGCCAGTTGACCGCCCACCGCCACCACGAGCTGGATCAGGATCTCAGCGGGAAGGCTGAGGGTTCCTGGGAAGCCCAGATGCTCCGCCGAGAACCCCAGGCTCTGGAGCGGCAGGCGCCAGATCGGCAGTTCCGCGGGCAAGGCCGCCAGCACCGCCTCGCACACGGCCTCGGCGAAGAGCGCATCAGTAGCCAGGGGTAGGTGCGGTCCGTGTTGCTCGATGGCGCCGAACGGCCACAGCGCCGTGCTGCCCTGACGCCGGGCCTGCCGCCGCAGATCCGGCCAACTGAGGTGATGGAGGCAGCGCGAAGGCGTCATGGGCCGGCGAGGGGAGCGAAGCAAGTGAGGGGGGTCTCTAGAGTGTCAAAACAGGTGTTCAGATCTCAGCCCATGGCCGGAGCCGGCAGCCCTTCGCCGCGTCGTCCCAGCAACTCCGGTCCGCGCTCCGAACCCCAGCCACCGCTGGTCCGGCGCCCACCCCAGGTGGTGATGATCCGCAAGGATGAAGCGCCCCCGACGGATCCCGTCGAGGCAACGAAGGCCTTGCACGCTCCGGCCCAAGCCGCCCCTCCCACTGCTCGCACGGGCCGGGAGTCCAGCCCCACCGATGGTCCAGCCTCGGACGAGGAGGTGGTGGATGTTCAGGGATTAACGATGGCCGACCTGCTCGGACCGGAGACTAGGGCCGGATCCGCTGGCCGAGTCGCACGTTCTGCCACCCCCGAACGCGGCGCCGCCGCGGCAGCCACCGCCTCTCGCACGGTCGACGATTTCGACTTTGATGAGGAAGCCTTCCTCGCCGCCTTGGGGGAGAACGAGCCCATTGGCACCACGGGCGTGGTGGTGCATGGGGTGGTGATCGGCCTGGAAAGCGATGGGGTGTATGTGGACATCGGCGGCAAGGCGCCGGGCTTCATGCCCAAGCAGGAATGCGGCCTCGGCGTCATCACCAACCTCAAGGAGCGCTTCCCTAAGGGGCTTGAGGTTGATGTGCTCGTCACGCGCGAACAAAACGCCGACGGCATGGTCACGGTCAGCGCTCGCGCCCTGGCGCTGCGCCAGAGCTGGGAGAAGGTGCGACAGCTCGACAAGGACGGCAAGGTGATGCAAGTGAAGATCAATGGCTTCAACCGCGGCGGCGTCACCTGCGATCTGGAGGGCCTACGCGGTTTCATCCCCCGTTCCCAGCTGAACGAGGGCGAAAATCACGAGGCTTTGGTGGGCCGCACCCTGGGCGTCGTCTTTCTGGAGGTGAACCCGGAAACCCGCAAGCTGGTGTTGTCCGAGAAAAAAGCCTCGACAGCGGCTCGCTTCTCCGAGTTGGAAGTCGGACAGCTGGTGGAAGGCCGCATCGTTTCGGTCAAGCCCTATGGATTCTTCGTGGATCTCGGCGGTGTCAGCGGCCTGCTGCATCAGTCGTGCATCACGGGGGGGGCACTGCGCTCGTTGCGGGAGGTCTTCGATCAAGGCGAAGTGATCCGGGCCCTGATCACCGAGGTGGATCCCGGGCGGGGCCGCATCGCCCTGAACACGGCCCTGCTGGAGGGACAGCCCGGGGAATGGTTGATCGACAAGCCCAAGTTGCTGGCGGAGGCGGAGGATCGGGCCAACCGGGCGCGTTCGCTGCTGCGCCAGCAGGAGCAGACGGCTGGATGAGGCCAGTGCCCACCCCCGCGTCCGTCCCCTGTCCAGACTGGGAGATCGATTTCTATTCGAGGCCGATCCTCGAGCCCGATGGCAAGAAACGTTGGGAGCTGCTGATTTGCAGCTCGCCGCTTAGCGGACAGCGCAATGGGGGATCCTCCCCGATGTTTCGATTTGCCCGTGCCTGCCCGGCCGCCAGTGTCAACTCCATCTGGCTACGCCAGTCGCTGGAGCAGGCCCTCGCCGATGCCGCTGAGCAAGGCTTCGGGATGCCCAAGCGCCTGCGCTGCTGGCGGAGCTCAATGCGCACGATGGTGCAGCGTGCGGCGGAAGGCCTGGGGTTGGATCTGGTGCCGAGCCGCCGCTGTTATGCCCTGATCGACTGGCTTCAGGAACGGGAGCGGCATGTTTACCCGGCCGAAGCCGGATTCCAGGCAGGCCCGCTGGCACCGCCCCCCACGCCGGTGCGGCCGGTGCCGGTGCCGCTACCTGAGGCCGCCCGCGGCGAGAGCTGGAACTGGGCCACCCTGCCCCTCCAGGCTCTTGAGGAGGCATCCGACTGGGACACCGGCTTTCAGGATCTGCTGCCCTGTCCCCCAGACCTGGAGGCCTCACTGCCGGTACCAGGGATTCGGCTGTTCAGCAAGCAGCGTTCCTTGGCGATTGCGGCCCTGGTGGCCGGCCTGGAACCGGTGCGGCTCGAAGTGGTGGGTCGCCAGCTGATCTTGGAGGCTGGGCAGGATGATCGCTGGTTGATCGCCAGCCTGACGGAGCAGGAAGCACAATCGGCGGCGGCGGTGCTGGCGGAAGCCCGGGAGCGGGGCGGAGCTCTGCAGTTCATCGCTGTGCAGCCCCATCCGGAGGCCAACCAGTTGGATGGCTTCTGGATGTTGCGGGATCTTCCCGATGCCTGAAGCCGCGGAGGCCCGATTCCAGCGGCCGGATGCCAGCTTCAATGATCTGCCCGGCTGGAGTTGGGTTGGCACCTATGGGGGCTATTTCCTGCAGGCGGATCTGCTTCGCAACTTCGAACATGGCTTCTTCTGCCGTCTCTGGCAGGGTCGTGGGCCCGATGAACTCGCAGGATTCCTGTCCGCCGGGGTGAGTGTGCATCGGCTCCGCCAGGTGCATGGTGGCGTTGTGCTTTCCGCCTCTGAAGCCAGAGGCGAACCTTGGCCGGAGGCGGATGGGCTGAGCAGCGACTCCGGCGGGCAAAGCTTGTGGGTGTGCGGGGCGGATTGCACGCCGGTGTTGATCGCCGATCCACGCAACGGCCGGGTAGCTGCCTGCCATGCCGGCTGGCGTGGGGTGGCGGCGCGGATTGTGCCAACCGCCATCGAGCGAATGGAAGCGGCCGGCAGTTGTCGCTCTGAGCTTCGGATTGCCCTCGGCCCGGCCATTGCCGGCCCGGCTTATCAGGTGGAACGCAGCGTGACGGAAGCTGTTGCCAGATCGTTGCAGCCTGTGGATCAGCCCGATCCCGCCGAGTCGCTGCAGGCGCTGGCGGAAGCGGGAGCCTTGCTACCGGATGCCACAGCCGGCAGGGATCGGTTGGACATCCGGGCGGCGACTGCGCTGCAGCTGGAGCTGTTCGGGATTGACCCTGAGCGGTTGGCCTGGTGCCCCTTATGCACCCTCAGCGAGCAAAATATTTTTCATTCTTGGCGACGGGATCAGGTTCGTGCTGTGCAGTGGAGCGGAATTGTCAGTCAGGCTTGACCTTCAGAGCCAGACCTTGACGCACGGCATGCTGCGTAGGTTTGATAAGATTGAGTTGGTCTGGTAGGTCAGCCCTGGACAAGCCGACTGATGGCAAAGCCAAGGGTTGCCCCAGGTGGCTGTTCGGCATCCCCCCTGCGGTGTGAGGGGTTGTGCCAGCTTTTTGCGGCAAGGCCTGGATTAGCCCTGGCTCCAACACCCTTCCCGGTGAAGAGTCTCACCCCCCTGGCGCGACGGTAGTTGTGTTGGGCCGTTGTCCACAGGAGCAATCCCCCTCAACCTCTGGCCAGTGCCGCAACGCAAGGCCCGCAATGGGCCATGGGCTGTCTGCTTTGAAGCGCCAGTCAAGGCAACGGCTCACCTAGGCGAACCCCGCCTGGCAGGAACGCGAAAGAGGTTATGCAGCTTGCGCATACGCCCTGGATGGAGCACAATGCGTTTGGTGCAATTGCAATCTCATGCTCACCGGCGCAGACCTCCTGGCCAAGGTCAAGGAGATGGGCGATGTCAGCAAGTCCGATCTGGTTCGGGCCTGCGGCTACGTCTCAACCAAGAAGGACGGGACTGAGCGCCTGAACTTCACGGCCTTCTACGAGGCCCTGCTCAATGCCAAAGGCGTTGACTTCGGCGCCCCTCCCAAGCCTGGCAAGGCGGGGCGCAAGCTCAGCTTCAACACCAAAGTCCAATTCAACGGCAACCTGATGGTGGGCAGGGCCTACACGGCCATGCTCGATCTCAAGCCCGGCGACGAGTTTGAAATCAAGCTCGGTCGCAAGCAGATCCGCCTCGTGCCCCTGGGCTCGGAAGACGAAGAAGGCTGATCGCCACCGCCTCCGCCGCCTTGATCCCATCAATGGCGGCGGACAAGATCCCGCCAGCGTATCCAGCCCCTTCCCCGGCTGGATACAGCCCCTTGGTGTTGATGCTTTCGAAACTGACGGGATCACGAGGAATGCGTAGCGGAGAAGACGTTCGCGTCTCCACCCCAGTCAGCAAAGCGCCCGCCATGGTGTAGCCCGGCAGGCTGGCTTCAAACGCTGGCAGGGCCGCTCGGATCGCCTCCAAAACCTCGCCGGGCAAACAGTCCTTCAGATCGCCCAGTCGCAAGCCGGGCTGATATGAACCCACCACGGCATCGGCGGGCGGATCGTCGGCCTGGCTTGATCGGTTCGCCAGCAGATCTCCAAGCCATTGGGCTGGTGCCTGATAGGTTCCACCCGCGGCCATGAAGGCCCGTTGTTCCCAGTGCCGCTGATAGGCGATACCAGCTAAAGGATCGCCAGGCCTTCGTTCCCAGGGGCTGAAATCCGTGGGGTCCACCGGCACAACCAGCGCACTGTTGGCGTTGCGTTCATTGCGGCTGTGTTGACTCATGCCGTTGGTCACCACGCCGCCGGCTTCGGAGGCGGCTCCCACCACCAGCCCCCCCGGGCACATGCAGAAGCTGTACACCGCCCGCAACCCCTCTGAGGCGGGGTTCACCAGCTTGTATTCCGCCGCCCCCAACCGGGGGTGGCCGGCACTGGCTCCCCATCGCGCCCGGTCGATCAGGGACTGGGGATGTTCGATGCGAAGGCCGATGGCGAAGGCCTTGGCTTGCAGCGCCACGCCTTGCTCGTCCAACATCGCGAAGGTATCGCGGGCGCTGTGGCCGATGGCCAGCACCACCTGCTCCGCCTCGATCCGGCTGCCATCCGCCAGCAGCACCCCGGTCAGCTGCCGGCCTGCCACCTGAGGGTCGAGCAGCAGCCCAGCCACTTTCGCCCCGAAACGCACCTCGCCGCCAAGGGCTTCGATCCGGCTGCGCAGGCCGCGAACCACCGTGGCCAATTTGAAGGTACCGATATGGGGCCGATGATCCGTGAGGATCTCCCGCTGGGCACCTGCCGCCACCAGCTCTTCGAGCACCTTGCGGATGTAGTGCTGGCCTTCACTGATCTGGCTGTAGAGCTTGCCGTCAGAAAAGGTGCCCGCCCCTCCTTCACCGAACTGGGCATTGGAATCGGGCACCAATGGGCCCTGCTGGCGCCAAAAGCGGAATGTATCGGCTGTGCGTTGTCGCACCGCTTGACCCCGCTCCAGCAACAGGGGTCGCAGGCCCATTTGGGCGAGCAGCAGGGCCGCGAAATAGCCGCACGGTCCCGCCCCCACCACGACAGGGCGTGGGGCTGATCCCGCACTGAACTGATGCGGCAGCTGATAGCTGGCACTGGGTGCGGCGCGCAGCTGAGCATCGCGGCTCGCCCGTTGCAACCAGCGCTGCCGTGCGGCTCCGCGGAGATCCAGATCGAGATCCACGGCATAGACCAAGCGGATGGCGTGCTGGTCCCGGGCGTCAACGCTGCGTTTGACGATGCGATGCCCCTGCAAGGCGTCCTGGGGCAGGCGCAGGCGACGCTGAATGGCGAGGAGCAGATCCGACTCGTCATGCTCTAGGGGCAGCTTCAGGCCGCTCAGCCGCCAGACCATCGGGTCGGGTTGATCTGGCCGGGGCAAGGTAGGGAGTCGGGACTTCACTCTGTCTAGCTCCAGGGGCGAGCATGCGACAGATCAGGCTGTAGATGCCATGGTGGAGCGCCGCCCCCCCGTCAGCCGCCATGGGTCCCCTTCACTGCCCGCTCTGCATCGGTCTGGCGCTGCTCTCCATGCTTCGCACCGCCGCTTACGGGGTGCTGCTGGCCCGGATGGCGGGGTTCGGCTCAAGAGCGGTGCGAGAGCTGGCACCGCCGCTGCCGGCCCCGCTGCTGGCTCACTGACCTGCCACGCCGGACCAGGTTGAGGGTGAGGCTGAGGGAAGCCATCCCCTCCTCGATCAAGACGCGGACGAAATCGGGGTCG
>JBIIIX010000006.1:0-27490 GCA_044234415.1 Cyanobium sp. | reverse complement strand
TTCAGCTGGCGACCCAGCCGATCTGAACCCAGCTCCACAGCCTTCAGAGGTCACCCCTGACTGGTCCGCCCCTGCTGGCGCTTGACCGGTCCGCTCGCTCTGATACGGGCAGCGACGACACCAAACGAAGCGCGCCAGCGTGCTTAAGGTGCCTTTGACCGTGTGGAGGCAAGGTATGGCTAGGCTAGCGGCGGAAGATTTCTCTCCCCCCCTGCGCTCCTTACCCCCCGCCTTCGGACACGACAACCACCAGCGAGGACGTCGGCTGCGCATCGGGGCGTGGAAGGTGGCCGGCGATCTGCCCAGCAGTTTTCGCTACGCCGCCCAAGGTCTGGCCTACAGCTTCGCCAGCCAACGCAACTTTCGTATCCATGTCACGATTGGGGCCGTGGTTTTCAGCCTGGGGCTCTGGCTCGGGCTGAGCGTCGACAGGCTGGCTGTGTTGGTGCTGACCGTTGCGGCGGTGTTGGTTCTTGAGCTGCTGAACACCGCCACCGAGGCCGTCGTCGACCTGGCGATTGGCCGCCAGTTTCACCCTTTGGCCCGCATCGCCAAAGACTGCGCTGCCGCCGCCGTGCTAGTGGCGGCCCTGTCGTCACTGATGATCGCCCTGCTGCTGCTGATTCCCCCCCTGTGGGCAAGGCTGGGGCATTAGGTCGCCATCAATTTCCCCGTCCATGCTCCTGGTTCTTGACAACTACGACAGCTTCACCTTCAACCTGGTGCAGTATTTCGGTGAGCTCGCCGCCACCCACCCCCTGGCCGCCGAGTTGAGGGTGGAGCGCAACGATGCCCTGGACGTTGAGGCGATCCGTGCCCTGGCCCCCGCCGCCATCGTGATCTCCCCAGGTCCTGGTGATCCCGACCAGGCTGGGGTATGCCTTGAGGTTCTCCAGGAGCTTGGTCCCACCACCCCCACCTTGGGTGTTTGCCTGGGCCATCAGTGCTTGGCCCAGGTGTTCGGAGGCCGGGTGGTGCGGGCCGGCGAACTGATGCACGGCAAGACATCACCTGTACTGCACGAGGGCGCTGGGGTGTTTCGCAACTTGCCCAACCCGCTGATCGCAACCCGTTATCACAGCCTGATCGCCGAACGGCAGAGCCTGCCCAGCTGCTTGGAAATCACCGCCTGGCTACAAGATGGCACGATCATGGGTCTACGCCATCGCGACTGGCCCCATCTGCAGGGGGTGCAGTTTCACCCCGAGAGCGTGCTCACTGAGGCCGGTCACCAGTTGCTGGCCAACTTTCTGCGCGAGGCGGAAGGGCAGCGCTGCTAGCTTCGAGCCACCTTCCGGGCCCAGCACCGCCTTTCCCCATGCGCCGCTTGCTTGCCCCCCGGCCGTTGCGCCTGCTGATTAGCGCAGCCGTGGCGGTCGGGGCCGCCGCAGTGGGCGGGGCCTCTACGGTCCAAGCCGGTGATTCGGGCGGCGGGGTCACCTTCACGAGCTATGGCCATAGCGCTGTGATGGTTCAGGGTGGAGGCATGCGGGTGCTGCTGAATCCGTTCAAGTCCGTGGGCTGTGCCGCAGGGCTTGCTGAGCCGCGCGTTCAGGCCGATGTGATCCTGGCCAATAGCCGCCTACTCGATGAAGGGGCCCCGGTGGCTTCCGGCCGTTTCCTCTCGAAGCCAGGCTCCTACAGGGTGGGGCAGCTGCAGTTTGAGGGAATCGCCAATCCCCACGACCGGTTGGCTGGCCGCCGCTTCGGTCAAGCCACGATCTGGCGCTGGCGCCAGGGAGGGCTGGAGATCGCGCACCTCGGTTCCACCGCCGGGCCCCTCAGCTCCACGGACCAGGTGCTGCTGGGCCGACCGGATGTGCTGATCATCGGCGTGGGCGGTGGCGCCAAGGTTTACACCGGCCAAGAAGCGGCCGAGATCGTGCGGCAGCTCAAGCCGCGCCGCGTCATCCCCGTGCAGACCCTCAACGGCCGGCAGGTTCAGGACTGCGACCTGACCAGTGTGGAGCCCTTTCTCCAATCGATGGCCGGCACACCCGTCAAACGTCCGGGCGCTTCGGTGACGCTGACGCCGCCCTTGGGGGAAGGCACCACGATCATGGTGCTGCGCTAATGCAGGCTGCTTCCCGTGGGTTCCTCGGGGCACAGCCCCGACACCTGAAGCGTTGCAGGGTGGACATCTCAACCGACTGCCTGGGCTTCCAGGCGTTGCCATGCCTGCCAAAAACACTGCATCTGCTCCCGGGTGCCGAGGCTGACCCTCAAACTCCCATCGATCAGGGGTTTGCCAGCCATTGATCGCACCAAAATCCCAGCCTCATTGCGCAGGCGCTGCTCCAGCCGGGCCGGATCGGTGCGGGGCCAGAGCAAGAGATAGTTGCCTCCATCAGCGTGGTGGCGCACCCCGGCCTGGCGCAGCTGCCGCACCAACCACTCCCGGGCGGTGCGCACCTCGGCCACATAGGCATCCACGTAGTCCTGGTCAGCCAAGGCGGCGAAAGCCGCCGTCACCGCCATGCTGTTGATGTCGTAAGGGCCGGTCACCCGGCTCAGCCGATCGACCACAGCGGCATGGCCGATGGCAAAGCCGATGCGCAGGCCCGCCAGGCCGGCGGTCTTGGCAAGCGAACGCAACACCAGCAGGTTGGGGGTGGCGTGGAAATCAGCCTGCGGCACCACGCTGTCGCCTGTGAAGGCCTCGTAGAGCTCATCCACCACAACAAGCGTTTGCGGGGCAGCGACCGCTAGCTCCAGGATCCGCTCGGGAGCCAGTCGGGTGCCGGTGGGGTTGTTCGGATTGCAGATCAACAGCAGCCTGGGCGGGCGTGTGACCCGCGCCGACGAGGCCACCGCCGAGACCACCGACGAGGCCGTCGCCACAGGCTCGTCCTGGGCCGTAGCGCCGACCAAAGCGGCGCGGATCGCCTCCAGGGGGAAGGCGAAATCGGGTAGGTGATAGGGAATCGCCGCAATCTCCATGCCCTGCATGAGGGCGCAGGGGCTGTAATAGCCGAAGGTGGGGCTGGTGGTCAGCAGCGTGTCGCCACGGCTGCCATAGGCGTGGAACAACGCATGAATGGCCGCATCAACACCATTGAACAGGCCAACTTGAGAGGGTTCAAGAGGATGGGCCAGGCCAGGCCGACCGGCGCTACGGTCGGCGAGATTGGCGACCACCGCCTCGCGCAAGCCCTCATATTCCGGGTAAACGGCGAGCTGATCTGCCGCGATGGCATGGATCGCCTCCACCACCTTGGGGCTGGGACCGATCGTGTTCTCGTTGAAATCGAGCCGCAACAGGCCTCGCCGCCCCTCCAGAGGAGCGCTGTAGGCCTGCAGTGTTTCCACCTCGGGCCGTGCCGCTGGCCCGGGGCGAGAGGGGGAAACGCCTGAGGGACGGCCCTCGGCGGTGTTTCCAGCTGCGGCGGCGGGCGAGGGGCTCAAGGGCATGGGGGGGCCACGGCTTCGAGTGTGGCAAAGGGCGGCGGCGCAGGCCGGTGTGGGGATGGATAGCCTATGCACCACAGCGTTCCTCTGGAGGGGCGGCGGCGGGCGTTGCCGCGTTGCATCGCCTCGGCGGGGATCACCCGTCGGGAGGACAAGCCAGCGGCACACACGCCAGAGTCCCCTAACAAAAGCAACCAACACCAAAATCCGCCTTCAAGCAGCTAGGGTTGCCACCGTTTGCGCTGGGGGCTCCAAAAGCCCAAGGCAAGTCATTGCGTCAATGGCTGCCATTGCTTAGTTCTTAATCCCAGCGCCGGCGTGCCTACCCCATTACCCCTGAGTGGATTGACTTGAAATGAAGCTTCCATTGAGCAGGAAAATTCCGGCGATCACCACGATCGTCGCGGCTTCCGTCACACTCTCTGTTCCTGCAGCACATGCAGACCTGCGAGTGAATATTTTCGACGATCTCAGTACAAGCTCCCTGAAAATTACGGTCATAGGCAAGTTAGACACCTTGCCTTCTCCACTCGCTCCTCCCTCTCCCAATCTGTTCGCTTGCGGGGTGGACGGCTTGCTAACCCAAACATCCATTTGCACGGGCCCCGGTCTAAGCGACAATCTAAATCTTTATGAAGTGGATGGCGGTGTTTCCGCGATTCCAATGAACTTGGTTGGCCTGGCGAATGCCAATTCAGTATTGGGCTCAACATTTACGTTGTTGACAGCAGATAATCCTTACCCCAGCTATGCAGCTGGCATCCTCGACGGCTATGTAGCGGGTACTCCCTTCTTCAGCAGCGCCACCTTCAATGGCGAAAGCCTCAGTTCGATCGGTCTCGCGCCCGGTCTTGTTGGAGTCTGGAATTTAACCGGAACCTCCGAGAAGATTACTGTGCTCGCCGAACCAGTGCCGGGGCCTTTGCCCTTGGTTGGTGCAGCCTCCGCATACGCCTTCTCCAGGCGCCTGCGCAGCCGTATTCTCTCCCCAAAGGCCGGCTAAGCCAAACCTCTGCGGTCAACAACCTCCAGGATGGCGATGGCTCACCTTCGGGTGAGAGATGAGGTTAGGGGCCTGTCCGTGGTGCCAACCGTTCCTGATCGGCCTGGCGATGCAAACGGACTCGCTCCTGATCTGCCGCATGACGCCGCTCCCGCTCGCGGGCGGCGTCAGTTTGGGCCGGGTAGAGCTCATCGAAGAACTTGCCTAGCCCCACCGCCACGCTGCGCATCCCACCGATGAATTGGGGATCGTTGGTGAGCTTCTGAACATCGCCGCCCACGGACTCCCAGCGGGCGGTCAGTTTGCTCGCGTTGTTCAGGGTGTTCTTGAGGTCGGCGATCGTGCGTGGATTGTCGAGGGCTGCCGTGACGTTCGCGGCGTTGTCGGTGGCCCGGGCGGCATTCGCTGAGGCGCGATCGAGATTGCGCAAGATCGGATCAGCCTGGCTCACCGCCCGCTGCAGCTCCCGGGAGAGCCGCTGCGTATCGGCGATCAAACGATCCGCCCGATCGGCTGTCGCGCCAAAGGCCTTGGTGGTGGCCACCAGCTCCGGCACCAGCCGCCGCTGCTCCGCTTCGCTGAACAGACGCTGCATCGTTTCTGTCACATCCGCCAACGACGGAGCCACGAGACCCCGCACCTCACCGCCGCTGCAAACCATGCGGCTGTTGTCGCACTGGCGGCTGCGAGGATCCACCAGGCCGGCGGGCTGGGCCCGGCCGCTGGGAATCAGCGCCACGATGGCGTCTCCTCCCAGCAATGAGCCGGTGCCAACTCGCGCCAGCACCGGCCTGGCGAGCCGCAAATGGGGATCGTTGATCTCCAGCTCGGCCTCCACCGCCTGGTCCGTGATCCGGATGCGACGTACGTTGCCGACCACCACACCTCGGAACAGCACCGGCGAGCGAACCGCAAGGCCGGCGGCATTGCTGAACCGCGCCTGAATCGTCCAGGTGTTGCGCTGCAGCGAAACGCCCTTCAGCCAGAACCACAATCCCAGCCCCCCGGCCACGGCCGCCAGGATCGAGAAGCCCACCAGCGCCTCCCGCACACTGCGCCGCATATCTCAGAGCTCCCTGGGCTGCATCGGGCCTTGCAGGCTACCGCTGCGGAACTGGACAACGTAGGGGTTATCGCTCCGCCGGAACTCCTCGAGCTGGCCCCGCCAGTGGAAGCGGCCTTCGTAGAGCAGGATCACCTGATCGGCGCAGCGCTCGATCGTGCTCAAGACGTGGCTCACGACCACCGAGGAGGCGTGGGTCAGTTCCGTGGTGCGCACGATCAAGTCTTCCACCCGGGTGCAAGCCACCGGATCGAGGCCAGCGGTGGGCTCATCGAACAGCAGCAGAGGGGGCTGGCCATTGGCCATGGCGGGGTCCTCGATCAGGGCCCGGGCGAAGCTGACCCGTTTCTGCATGCCGCCACTCAGCTCCCCTGGCAGCAACTCTTCGGTTCCCACCAAACCCACCGCCTCCAAGGCGCTCCGCACCCGTTCGCGGATCTCTCTCTCACTCAACCGGCTGAAGCGATAGAGCAGGAAACCCACGTTCTCACGCACGGTCAGGGAACCCAGCAGCGCCGGGTTCTGGAACACCAGGCGCACATCGGGCGGATGGCGCTGGTCCAGCCGCAGGTAGCGCTGTGGTTCGCCGTGGATCAGCAACTGGCCTGAACTGGGGAGCAGCAGCCCGGCCAGGAGCCGCAGGATGGTGGACTTGCCGGCACCGGAGGGCCCCACCACCATCAGCCGCTCTCCCTTCCCCAGGGACAGATCGACGCGATCGAGCACCGGACGGCCGCCCCATCCCATCGTGAGCGCCCGCATCTCGGCGACCGGCTGGTCGGCGCCACCACGGTTGCCGGGGGCCACGGCGGCCGGTCGCGGATCGGCGGAGGAGAGGGCAAACACGGGCCGACGCCGCTGGGACAGCACCATCCTGGCCACCGCGGCCCCCCGCGGGGGATGGGGGGAGCGGTTGCTGTTCGTAGAGTTTCAAAACTTGTCAACTCCCCAGCTCCTTTGTCCCGCCGCGGCCCTGCAGCGTTTCGCCTCAAGCGGCGCCGAACCTTGGACCCGCCCGGCCGCCCAGGCTGGTTGGGGCGTGGCGAGTTGCGGCAGCAGGACCTGATGAGCCGCTCCCGCCGCGCTGCCCGCTGGTTGCAGCCCGGCCTGGTGGTGAAGCGTTGGCTGGTGACCTCCGGCATCGGCCTGCTGATCGCCCTGCTCGGCGCGGCGATCTGGGCGGACCTGCAACCGATCTACTGGGCGTTGGAGGCGGTCAAATGGAGCCTGGCCAAGGTGACCCAGATCCTTCCCCGGGGCATTACCGGTCCGCTTGTTCTGGTGGTGGGGGGCGGGCTGATCTGGCTTGGGCAGAGCCGCAGCTTCGGCTCGATCCAGCAGGCCCTTGCCCCGGAGAAGGACACCCACCTGGTGGACGCCCTGCTGGCCCAGCGCCGGCTCAATCGTGGCCCAGCGATCGTGGCGATCGGCGGTGGCACGGGCCTTTCCACCCTGCTCTCCGGCCTCAAGCGCTACAGCAGCAATCTCACGGCGATTGTGACCGTGGCCGACGATGGCGGCAGCAGCGGCGTGCTGCGGCGGGAGCTGGGGGTTCAACCACCGGGCGACATCCGCAACTGCCTGGCGGCCTTGGCCACCGAAGAACCCCTGCTGACGCGACTGTTCCAGTACCGCTTTCGCGCCGGCAGCGGCCTCGAGGGCCACAGCTTCGGCAACTTGTTCCTGTCGGCCCTGACGGCGATCACCGGCAGCCTGGAGTCGGCCATCACCGCCAGCAGCCGGGTGCTGGCGGTGCAGGGGCAGGTGGTTCCGGCCACCAACGTGGATGTGCGGCTCTGGGCGGAACTCGAAAACGGTGAGCGGATTGAAGGGGAATCGGAGATTGGCCATGCCTCCAGCCCGATTGTGCGGTTGGGCTGCACGCCGGAACGACCTCCCGCCCTGCCCAGGGCGCTGGAGGCGATCGCCAACGCCGATTTGATCGTGCTGGGTCCGGGCAGTCTTTACACCTCATTGCTACCAAACCTGCTCGTCCCGGAGCTGGTGAATGCCATCGGCCGCAGCAAGGCACCCCGTCTCTACATCTGCAACCTGATGACCCAGCCTGGTGAGACCGATGGGCTAGACGTGCAGGGCCATCTGCGGGCGATCGAAGCCCAGCTGGCCAGCCTTGGTGTGGAGAAACGTCTCTTCACGGCGGTGCTAGCCCAGGATCGCTTTCCACCCTCACCCTTACTGGACAACTATCTGCTGCGAGGAGCCGAACCGGTGCGCTGCCAGCCGGCTGCCCTGAAGAATCAGGGCTATGAAGTGATGCTGGCGCCGATGCAGGGAGCTCGACCCACAGCCACACTTCGCCACGATTCCCGTAGCTTGGCCCTAGCGGTGATGCGTTTCTACCGGCGCCAGCGCTGGGAAAAAACGGTAGGTCATCCGGCCGAGGGATGAGCTGAATTCAATCAGCCATAGAAGAGAAGGAAAGCCTGTATAGGCACGTTCCGCTTCGAGACCGAGCGTAAAGACCTTGCCAAAAATCAAATGCTTTGGCTTCTTTGATCGAAGCCAGTCCTAATTTTGTCAAGGCATGGGATGAAGCAGCAATAGGGATCAATAAGCATCCTGCAGTTCGTAGAAATCAGGCTGGATGTAATCCTTACGCAGTGGGAAGCCTTTCCAGTCCTCCGGCATCAGCAATCGTTTGGGATGGGGATGGCCATCAAAGTGGATGCCGAACATGTCGAAGGTCTCCCGTTCCTGCCAGTCGGCACCCCGGAATAGCCCATACAAGCTGGGAACCCGCAGATCGCCATCACGGCGCAGAAACACCTTGATGCGCACCTCTTCCGGACGCTGGTCTTTCGGCAGGGCTGCACCTTTGGGAACCTTGGCCAGGCAATCGGCGATGGAAGCCATCGCCATCAGGTGATAAAACACAACCAATCGACCTCCTGGCCCTTCGTCGTAGCCGCCCTGGCATTGGAGGTAGTCGAAGCCGCGGGCTCTCAGGGCAGTGGCCAGAAGTGGCAGAAAAGCGGGCTCCACAGCCAACACCTCTACGCCCAGGTGATCGGGGGGAAGCACCTGGTGATCAAAGCCTTGACTCGTGAGCCAGCTGCTCAACGGCCCAGGGGTGGGTGCGAGCAGGGTGTCCGCGGCGGCGGGAGCCATGTTGTCCTCAGGCATCGGAGCTGGTGGCGGACGGCGTGGTGGCGGAAACGGTATCGATGGCTTGGGCCCTGGTGGTGGCCACCGGTAGGCCGGCGGCGGCGGCGAGGGCCGCCTGCTGGGTTTCGGCCTGCAGATAGGCGCCTGTGATGATCGGCGCCACCCGCTTCAGCTGATGGGGGATGGTGAAATAACGATGGCTGGGCAGCAAACGGCCACGCTCAGCCAGTGCCTCATTACCCACCTTTTTGCGCAGCTTGATCACCGCATCAAAAATTGCTTCAGGGCGCGGCGGGCAACCCGGCAGGTAGAGATCCACAGGGATCAGCTTGTCTACGCCGCGCACCGCTGTGGTGGAATCGGCCGAAAACATGCCACCGGTGATCGTGCAAGCACCCATGGCGATCACATATTTCGGCTCGGGCATCTGCTCATAGAGGCGAACCAGAGCCGGGGCCATCTTCATGGTGACCGTGCCGGCAACGATCAGCAGATCGGCCTGGCGGGGACTGGAGCGAGGCACCAGGCCGAAGCGATCGAAATCAAACCGCGAACCGATCAGGGCGGCGAACTCGATGAAGCAACAGGCTGTGCCATAGAGCAGGGGCCAGAGGCTGCTCAACCGGGCCCAGTTGTGCAGATCATCCAGGCTGGTGAGGATGATGTTCTCGGAAAGTTCGTTCGTGACCTTGGGCGGGGCCACCGGGGAACAGGAAGCAACACGCAGATCGCGTAGTGCGGCGACAGAAGGGCTCTCTGAGGCGGGCGTGATGGTCATGGGATGTCGTTTGATTCAGCTCCACTCGAGGGCGCCCTTGCGCCAGGCGTAGGCCAGCGCCACCACGAGGATGGCGATGAAGACCAGCGCTTCAACAAAGGCGAGCAGGCCGAGCCGATGGAAGGCCACTGCCCAGGGATAGAGGAACACGGTCTCGACATCGAAGATGACGAAAACCAGCGCGAACATGTAGTAGCGAATGTTGAACTGAATCCAGGCTCCACCCATGGGCTCCATGCCGGACTCATAGGTGAGGGTGCGCTCCCCTTCGCGACTGGTGGGGGAGAGCAGCTTGTTCGCCACCAACGCCAGAACGGGCACCGCCGCTGAAATCAGCAGGAAGCCCAGAAAGGCGTCGTAGCCGGACAGCACAAACATTCGGACCTGGCTGAAGCGCCGTCAGTCTGGCATCAACCGCCGGGTGCTGGGGATCGGGGCGAACCGTGGCTGCCCAGGAATCGGCGGCTCGAGAGGAGCTGGATAGAGTCGGCTCGCCCGATCAGGCCCTGGCATGAGCAACGATCACCCAGCCGCCGCGGCACCGGCCGATCCGGCCGACGATTTGGCCGGGTCCGATGGGTCCTCGTTCGCGGTTGACCAGGCCGCTGGCGCGATGGCGGCGGGCGACCCCGATCCCGAAGCAGCCGCCACCACGACTGAGGCTGTCCCCCAACCGGAGGCTGTGGCATCAGGCGCTGTGGCATCTGGCGCTGGGACATCCGCCGCCAGCGCCCCGGCTGACGACCCCGACCAACACCGTTTCGAATGCCGCAGCTGCGGATTCGTGTACGACCCCGCCGAGGGGATCCGCAAGCTGAACATTCCGCCCAGCACCCCGTTCAGCGCCCTCGATCCGGTGGGCTTCCGTTGCCCGGTGTGCCGCAGCCGGGTTGGCGCCTTCCGCGACATCGGCCCGCGGGATAAGCCCAGCGGCTTTGAGGAGAACCTCAACTTCGGCCTGGGCGTCAACCGGCTGACGCCCGGCCAGAAAAACGTGCTGATCTTCACCGGCTTCGCCCTGGCGATCGCCTTTTTCCTTTCCCTTTACTCCCTGCGCTGACGTGACCTGCCTGCCCTCCCGCCCGACGCCCCGGCCATTGCTGGGCGCGCTGATCCAGCTGCTGCTGGTGCTGGCCATCGGCCTGGGCCTTTCCGGCTGCGTCTCCACCCGCCTGGCCAGCGCCGACACCAGCCCCTGGCAACCGGTGGCCCTCGAGACCAGCTCCAACGCCCTGGACGTGGCCTTCAGCTCTGACAACAACGGCTTCCTGGTGGGCAGCAACCGCCTGATCATGGAAACCGACGACGGCGGCGCCAGCTGGCAGCCCCGCGCTTTGGATCTGCCAGAAGACGAAAACTTCCGTTTGATCAGCATCGACTTCCAAGGCAAGGAGGGCTGGATCGTCGGCCAGCCCGGCCTGCTTCTGCACAGCGATGACGCGGGCCGCAGCTGGACCCGCCTGCTGCTCGACACCAAGCTGCCCGGCGAGCCGTACCTGATTACGGCCTTGGGCCCTCGCCAGGCCGAACTGGCCACCAACGTGGGCGCCATCTACCGCAGCTCGGATGCGGGAGCCAGCTGGCAGGCCCTGGTCAGCGACGCCGCCGGCGCCGTGCGCGATCTGCGCCGCAGCCCCGATGGCAGCTACGTGAGCGTCAGCAGCCTCGGCAACTTCTTCGCCACCTGGACCCCCGGCCAGGCCACCTGGCAACCCCACCAGCGCATCAGCAGCCAGCGACTGCAGTCGATGGGCTTCCAGCCGCAGCAGGGGCTGTGGATGCTCTCGCGCGGGGCCCAGATGCGCTTCAACAGCGACGCCGACGACCTGGAGCAGTGGAGCAAGCCTGTGATTCCGATCACCAATGGCTACGGCTACCTCGATTTGGCCTGGGATCCCCAGGGCACGCTCTGGGCCGGTGGCGGCAGCGGCACCCTGCTGGTCAGCCGCGACGGCGGCGGCAGCTGGAACCGCGATCCCGTTGGCGCGGAACAGGCGGGGAACTTCAACCGCATCCTGTTCACAGGCGATAAGGGCTTCGTGCTGGGGGAGCGCGGCGTGCTGCTCCGCTGGGTCGGCTGAGGGGCAACTGGTTGGCTTGAACCTGGTTTGCTCTGAAGTGGTTCGCTTGAACCTGGTTGGCTTGGAAGTGGTTCGCCGCAAACCGGTTGGCTGCAAACCGGTTCGCTGCAAACTGCGTCCCTGTGTAACCAAGCAGGCCCGTCGCTGCCGGAGCCAGCCCTCGGGCCCCTAGGATCTCCCCGCTGAGTGCCTGCTGCCATGGCTGCCGGATCAACGGGGGAACGCCCGTTTTTCGAGATCATTACGAGCATCCGCTATTGGGTGATCCACGCGGTCACCCTGCCCGCCATCTTCCTGGCTGGGTTCCTGTTCGTGTCCACAGGCTTGGCCTACGACGCCTTCGGCACTCCCCGCCCTGATGCCTACTTCCAGGCCCAGGAATCCAAAGCGCCGGTGGTGAGCCAGCGCTACGAGGGCAAGTCCACACTTGACCAGCGCCTGCAATAAGCGATGACCCCCACCCCCTCCACCACACCCCGCAACTATCCGATCTTCACAGTTCGCTGGTTGTCTCTTCACGCCCTCGGCATTCCCACGGTGTTCTTCCTGGGAGCCCTGGCGGCCATGCAGTTCATCCGCCGCTGATTCTCGCCATGCAGCGCAATCCCAATCCCAACAATTTGCCAGTCGAGCTCAACCGTACCAGCCTTTATCTTGGGCTGCTCCTGGTGTTCGTTACCGGCGTTTTGTTCGCCAGCTACTTCTTCAACTGACTGGGAGTTCTCCACAATGAGCGGAAAAAAATCCTCCCTTCCTGACGGGCGCATCCCCGATCGCCTCCCGGACGGGCGCCCGGCCGTGCCCTGGAAGAGCCGCTGGACCGAAGGCACCCTGCCTCTCTGGCTGGTGGCCACCGCCGGAGGCATGGCGGTGATCTTCGTGGTGGGCCTCTTCTTCTACGGGGCCTACGTGGGTGTGGGTTCGGCCTGATCCCTGCCAGCACTAGGCTTTCCCTCAAAGCGGATCCCAGGGATCCGCTTTTTTGTGTTGCGTGAGCACACGAATCTCGATCAGCCAACCTCAGGGAGCGGGGTGTCTCCAGGAGATCGGGGAGAACGTTGTGGGGCTGGCTCCGTTGCAGCCGAGTGGGCGACACGTCTTGCTCGCCCGCGACTGAATCCTGTCGCACTGGATCGCCAATGACTGGATCGAGAGTGTTGGGATCGACAGTGTTTGGATCGACAGTGACCAGACCGAGAGCGACTGGATCGAAAGCCATCCGCAGGTGGCCTTGCGGGCCGCCGAGGCCTCGCCTCTGGCCCTGGCTCAGCGCCAGGGACTGGGCCTCGTGAGCACCGCTCCATCCCTGCTGCGCAGCGTCAAACGTCTGGGCTTCAACGCGAACTTGGCGGGGCTTCTGCGCCGGGCTGTTGGCTGAGATCCCAAGCCGGCAGAAGGCCGCAAGCAGCCGCAGCCCCGCTGGCCCGGTGGCTCAACCTCGCCCGAGGGCGACCGCCACAGCCTGCGGCGCCAGGCGCCGCTCCGGTTGATCGCCGCGCAGATCCTTGAGCACAACCATGCTCTCGGCCGCTTCGCTGTCGCCGATCACCACCGCCCAAGCAGCGCCGCTGCGGTCGGCCCGCTTGAACTGCTTGCCAAATGCGGCGCCGCTGGCATCCAGGTCGACCGCCAGCCCCTGGCCGCGCCACTGGCGCGTCAGCACCAACGCCTGGCGTTCGGCCTCGGCTCCGCGGCTGATCACGTAAAGATCGGCGGCTGGCTCGGCGGGCAGACCAGGGCCCGCCTGCAGCAGTAGCGCCAGCCGCTCCATACCCAAAGCCCAGCCCACCGCGGGTGTGGCCGGCCCACCCAGCTGCTCCACCAGTCCGTCGTATCGGCCGCCGCCGCAGACCGTGGCTTGGGCGCCGAGCTGGTCGCTGGTGATCTCGAAGGCGGTGTGGCTGTAGTAGTCGAGCCCGCGCACCAGGCGGGGATTGAGCCGAAACGGGATCGCCAGATCCTCCAATGCCTGGCGCACCTGGGCGAAGCGTTCATGGCTCTCGCCGCAGAGGGCATCGGCCAGGGTGGGGGCCCCCTCCAGCAACGCCTGGGTGTCGGGATGCTTGGAATCCAGCACCCGCAGGGGGTTCGTGGCGATGCGCTGCTGGGAATCGGGATCGAGGCGCTCGCGCTGGGCCTCCAGCCAACGCACCAGTTCGGCGCGATAGCGGCTGCGATCTTCGGCGGTACCCAGCGAGTTGAGCTCCAGCTCCAGCCCCCGCACCCCCAAATCCGCCAGCAGATCCCAGGCCACGGCGATCGCCTCGGCATCGCAGCGGGCCTCGGCGGCGCCCAGCAACTCCACGCCGATCTGGTGGAACTGGCGTTGGCGGCCCGCCTGGGGCCGCTCGTAGCGGAACATCGGCCCGCCGTACCAAAGGCGCTGCGGTCCCTGGGCCAGCAAGCCGTGCTGGATCGCCGCCCGCACCACCGAGGCGGTGCCTTCGGGCCGCAGGGTGCAGCTGCGGTCGCCGCGATCGAGGAAGCTGTACATCTCCTTGCCCACCACATCGGTGGCTTCGCCGATGCCGCGGGCGAACAGCTCGGTGACCTCCAGCAACGGCGTGCGGATCTCGCGGATGCCGGCGCGGCGGAAGTGGCGCTGGGCGGTGGCCTCAATGTGCTGCCACAGGGGCGTGCGATCCGGCAGCAGATCCACCATGCCCCGCAGGCTCTGCGGCGACTCCAAAACAACCCGGCGCAATGCCCCCCCAGTGTGCCCAGCGCCCCGGCCCCACCGCCCGCAAAGCGTGGGAGCCGGGGCCTGGGGCTGGCCGGCCCCGGGGAGGATCGATACCATCGGCCCGTTCCGGCGACCCCATCCACCGTGACCAACGCTTTGGGCGCTGAGCAGGACCTGCAGCTGCAGCGCAAGCTCCAGCAGGACAGCATCCAGCTGGCGGGCCGCACCGTCTATCTCAATCCCTTCCTCTACTGGCGCCGCTTCGACGCCAACACGGATCGCTGGCTGCGTGAGCCCGGCCAGTTGAGCGAGGAGCAGATCCAGGCCAACCGATTGCGCTTCTATCCCGAGATCGACTGGGACCAGCTGGAGTCCGACGATCTGGCCATCAAGGACGGGGCCGTGGAGATGTTCCTCAAGACGCTGGAGCTGATCAGCACCTTCAACCCCGAGCTCAGCGCTGGGCACCTGCTTGAGGTGGAGCGCAAGATGGCGATCACCAAGAAGCGCGCCTTTGAGCGCTGGGTGAGCCGGGCCCTGCGGCGTCGCGTCAGCGAAACCCAGCGCCAGCGCCGCCGCTTCGACCGCGAACGGGTGCTGCGGGGCTGGGGTGAATGGCTCGGCCACGAGGGCACCCGCCACGCCTTGCTGCCGCTGACGGCGGTGATGGTGCTGGTCTTCGGCGCCGGCTGGTGGTTCGGCAGCCAGTCCTGCCGGCAGCAGGTGCTGGCGCCGGCGATCGAGCGGCCCCAGCAGCCCTGAGCGCCCGCCACGGGCCGGCGGCGTTAGGGCCCACGGCCGGCGGCGTTCGGGCCCACGCTCGGAGGTGGTGTTGATGGGCCCACGGCCGCCCCACCCCCGCGGGGTTCAAACTGGATGAGATCCCTTGTTCCGGCCCAATGGCCACCGACCCCCTGGATGCTCTCCGCCTGACCTTGATGCAGGACGTGCTGCCCGTGGGCCTGGCGGTGGTGGACCGGGCGCGTCGCGGCGGCCCCTCGGAGGTGATGGCGGCCTTCAATGGCAGCGCCAGCGATCCGCTGGGCCAGCTGCGCCAGGAAGGCGAGCCGGCGGCCAGCCAGCTGCGCGACAACCTCGACCGCATCCAGCCCGGCCTGGGCAATCCGGTGATGAAAGTGGAGGTGCGCGATGTGGGCGCCGAGCCCACGGCCACCAGCACAAGCACCAGCAGCGGCACCGGCGTGGGGGCGGCCCCGGCGGCGGCTGGCAGTCCAGGCGTCGACCCGATCGGTGCGGTTGACACGGATGGCCCGGCCCTGGCCGAGCTGCGCCAAACCTTGAGCCAAATCGGCCAGCGCCTGAGCCTGCTGGAACGGCGCCTGCTGGACACCGCGGCGGAGCCCGTCGACGCCGCCTGATGGCGGTTCTGCCTGGACCCACGCGGCGCTCGGGAGTCGGCTCCCAGGCTGCCGTGCTGCTGGCCGTGATCCTCCTGACGGCGGGCGCCATCGCCGCCAGGCTGGCCTGGCTGCAGCTGCTGCATGGGGCCGAGAACAGGTCCCTGGCGGATGAAAATCGGATCCGGCTGATCCCCCGAGATCCGGTGCGCGGCCGTTTGCTGGATCGCCATGGCCGGGTGCTGGCCAGCAATCGGCTGGCCTATCGCCTCTACCTGCAGCCCCGGCTGGTGGATGAGCGCCGCTGGCCGGCCCTGCGGGATCGGGTAGCGGCCCTGCTGAACCTGCCGCCCCAACGGCTTGAGGAGCGCCGCCAACACGGCCAGAACGCTGAGGGGTATCGCATCGCCCTGGCCGGACCGCTGACCCCGGTGCAGGTGCTGCGCTTCCGCGAACGGGAGGCGACGCTGCCGGGCCTGGAGGTGGCGGCGGATGTGCTGCGCCACTACCCCTACGGCCGGCTCGGGGCCCATGTGTTCGGCTACACAAGCAGCATCACCGAGGAGGAGTACAAGCAGCTGCGGGAGCAGGGCTACCGCATCAGCGACCGCATTGGCCGCAGCGGCGTGGAGCGGGCCTTCGAGACGCGGCTGCGCGGCGAATGGGGTGGCCAACAGCTGGAGGTGAACGCCGCGGGGCAGGTGCAGCGGCTGTTGGGCGAGAAGGCGGCGCGGGCGGGCCGGGATCTCCGCCTCAGCCTCGATCTCGATCTGCAGCGGGCGGCTGAGCGCGCCCTCGATGGCGTCAGCAAGGGGGCGATCGTGGCGCTCGATCCCCAGACCGGGGCAATCCGGGCGATGGCCAGCCGCCCCAACTTCGATCCCAACATCTTCTCGGAAGGCCCCAGCACAGCCCAATGGGCCGAGCTGAACCGTCCGGAGGCGCCGATGCTGGACCGGGCGTTGCAGGGCTTTCCGCCGGCCAGCACCTTCAAAATCGTCACCACGATCGCCGCGCTCGAATCGGGCCGTTTCAAGCCCGATTCCACCCTGCCGACGATGGGGTCGTTCTGTTACGACGGCCAGTGCTACGCCGACCACGGCGCCTTTGGCGCCATCGGCTTCCCGTTCGCGTTGGCGGTGAGCAGCAACAGCTTTTACTACCAGCTGGGGCTGAAACTGGGCCCGGAGCCGCTGTTCCAGGCGGCGCGACGGCTGGGCTACGGCCGCCGCACCGGCGTGGAGCTGAGCGATGAAGAAACCGCCGGCCTGCTGGGCGATCCGGCCTGGAAGAAGAAGGTGCTGGGCGAACCCTGGACCTCGGTGGACACGATCACCTCGGCCATCGGCCAGGGGGCGGTGCTGGTGACGCCGCTGCAGATGGCAAGGCTCTATGCCGCCGTGGCCAACGGAGGCTGGCTGGTCACGCCCCACCTGGTCGAGCGACCCACGCCACGGGCTCGCCTGGGCCTCAAGCCGGAAACCCTGCGGGTGCTGCGCAAGGGACTGCGGATGGCGGTGACCGATGGCACGGGCAAGGTGCTGAACGATCCCAGCCTGCCGCCGGTGGCCGGGAAGACCGGCACCGGCGAGGATCCTCCCCGCCCCGACCATGCCTGGTTCGGCGGCTATGCGCCAGCCGATCACCCCACGCTGGTGATCGTGGCCTTTGGGGAGAACTCCGGCGGCTATGGCGGCACCGTGGCGGCGCCGATGGTGCGGGCGCTGATGAGCACCTGGTTCCGCGGGCCGCAGCCGCTGCCGTCCTGGCACCCAGGCGAAGGCCCAAGAGTCCCACCGCGTCGTTGAGGCCAAGTTCAGGCAATCCGGCGCGGCGAGCTATGTGGCAGCAGCGGAGCGCATCGCCAGCTACGACAACGCCGCTACCCCAGGGCCGGCCGAAGCATTGCGGTTGGTCAACGGCTTGCGCAGCAACAACAGGCCGGCAAACACCTCACGGGAGCAACCTATCCTCGCAAGTGCCTGCTCTGTGGTTGACCCTACGGACGACGAAGCAAAAATAGTTGCCAGGCTTTATCCCACAACACGATTCGTTGCGGCGATGCGATGCCTGAAGGAGCACAGCTAGCGTGCTTCCCGCTGCTGGGAGCCCAGCGTTTGCCGACGCAAATCAACCACGAGAGTTTTGCCACCAGCTGGAATCAACAGCCGAGTTTCGGATGTATCGAGATACGGCTTACCGGAGATCCACCAGCTGCCAAGTCTAGCTTTTTCGGCCAGGAGCGAGAGGGGAACTCCGAGGGAACGAGCCACAGCGTCAAACTCAAAACTCAGCCATGATCCCTTGCCCCCAAAGAGGATTGCAATCGCGGGCGTGGGTTTCGTGTTCAGCCAACCATCAACAAGAATCACCTCACCTGTTGAAGTCACCAGAACGTATCGCGGGCCATAATGCTGGGGCAGTTTGCCGCGCCAAGCGAGAGGCTGCTTGGCATTCGAGCCAGTGGTTAAGACCCCCTGGGGGAAGGGGGTGCGCCAATTGTCTGTGGTAAAGATGCGGAAGCTGTAGGCTTTGTTGGATGATTGCACCACCCTGGTGATGGGCGGCAGGGTGATGCTGTCATTGGCAGCAACAGCGGCAAAGCCGTGGCCACAACTGGTTGTCATGAGCTGAAAAACCATGCCCAAGCAAAGCAAACACAGAAGTGGCCGGCCCACGTTTAGCGCGCTCAACAACTGGCGATTCTGGTCCTTTTTCTCAGTTTCCTTGCACAGCGCAGCGCAGCAAACACTCCCAAGACTGGCAATGGTCCTGGTACGGTAACCGGATCCGAGCCACCCGTGATTGTTCCTGGCGGTACAGCAGGTCCGCCACTGGGATCGCCGACGAACGTGGGGATGTCAGTCGGCAAAGTTGAAGAGGCGGAAAGGCTGTCATCAAGAGCAGAAACGGCCGCAAAGCCGTCGCTGAATTCAAACGAGAACAAGCTGCCAATTAATTCCGTTGGTGTTGCACCGAAGGCGTCAATCGCGCTGAACAAGTCAACATCAACTCCAAAGCGAAAGCTGTCGCCTGATTTAAAGGCGTTATCGGCAAAAGTGAGTTTCAGCTTCTGCTGGCCGTTGAGCGCCGCATTGCCACCCACCAACGTAATATCGGAAGCCGAAAGGCCGACCAAATCGGTGGGAGAAATCGCAAAAGGCGATCCGGAGTAGCCAGGCGGCAAATTGGTTGCATCAAAAAAGGCATTAACTGGTGTTAAATCGAGTGTCAGGCTTTTCAAAAAGACGTTGCTGCCACCCGTGCCGGGCTGAAACTTCACCAAGAAAAAGTCATCGGTACTGAACGGCGTTGAACCGTTTGTATCGACCAAAACATCGGGTACGGGTGCCAGAAAGGGGCTGCTGAGCAGTTTGGTCTTTTGGCTGGCTGTCAGCTGGCTGAGATTGAGCCCATCGGGGATGATGTTGGCCACTCCATCTGGGATTTGCCTGCTCGATCCAGCCGTCAACAAATTATTGCTTGCCCCGGCGCCAAAGTCGGCATGACCCAACCCGAGGTTGTGACCCACTTCATGGGCAAATGTGTCACGCCTGCCAGTGGGAGGAAAGGCTTGCACAGCGGATCCATTGATCACAACGCCGTTGGCTCCCAACCAGGCTTCTCCGAAGAGAACGGTACCCGGGGCGGAGTTCAGGCTGTTAGCGAACCAGGCGTTGATGGTGGTTGGGTTTGCATGCTGGCCATTGCCGGCAACCGAGACATTGGCTACGCCGTTAACAGCCAAGAGCGCCGAATTGTTGATTTGCTTGGTCGGCAGGAAAATCGGGGCAACGCCAACCTGAGAATAGATTTTATAGGTCTCATTAGGATAAAATGGCGTGGGAGCGCAGAATGATCCCGAATCATTGCAAATTCGGATCGGATTAATCGTTAAATAATGGGTAATGGGCGCAGCGCTTGCCGGCAGGAGAGCACCCCCCAATAAACTGACGCCAAAGGCCAGCATCGACAAGCGATTCAGCGCCATGTGGCGATCGATCGTCCTGAGAGAGGAGGGCATCTTGATGGGGGTGAGCATGAGGTGACTGGCAATCATTAAGGGCAAGTCAAAAAATCATGATCGCCGCGAAATTCGCCGCGAGAGACCTATTGCCTGGCATAGGGCGAATTGCGTGCGCCTTGCCAGAAGCTCGCTGAGTTTTTCGAGATGCCGATGCAGCCACCCTAGGTGCGCCACGACAAGCGGCGTACCTTGCAGCGGCAATGCAGCAGATGGATGGCTTTACTCGAGTCGCGGGGAGTTTCTGCCGCCAGCTGTCTGCCACTGGCACCAGGGAGGGAGCCCCCCCGGCCAGCCTGTCCAGCCCAGCGCGCCAGTGGCCGCTCCCGGTGATCAGGACAGCTGACCCATGCTCCTGGCTTTCGATCTAGTGTCAAGCAACTCTCCATCAATCTCACAACGCCAAAGGGCACATTGGCTCTGGCTGATGGTTTGGACCGAGCCGCTGGGCGGCTGAACAGCTGAACAGCTGAACAACAAGACCAAGCCGGATTCAGCAGCACCTGCAACGCCCCCGCCGCCGCCTGGGGCCCGGGCTGGGGGATGATCAACGCGGCCTCCGCCGCCGATGACTCCCGCCGACCTCTTGCTGCAGCTGGGCCTGTTCAGCGCTGCGCTGGTGGCCAATCTGCTTTCGGCCCTGGCGGGGGGCGGCGCCGGGCTGGTGCAGCTGCCGGTGCTGATCCTGCTGGGCCTGAACTTCCCGCTGGCCCTGGCGACCCACAAATTGGCCAGCGTGGCCTTGGGGGTGGGGGCCACGTTGCGCCATGCCCGTGAGCGCTCCCTCAACCCGCGCCTGGCGGCCTTCATCCTCGCTTGCGGGTTACCCGGGGTGGTGCTGGGGGCTCACGTGGTGCTCAGCCTGCCAGCGAGACTCTGCACCCTGGTGCTGGGGTTGCTGACGCTGGGTCTGGGCTGCTATTCCTTGGCCCGCCCCCGCATGGGGGTGAGCGCCACGCCGCGGAGGCTCGATGCCCCCAGGCTGGTGCTGGGAGGCCTGGGCCTGTTTGCCATCGGCGTGCTGAATGGCTCGCTCACCTCCGGCACCGGCCTGTTCGTAACCCTGTGGCTGGTGCGGTGGTTCGGACTCGATTACGGCCGGGCCGTGGCCTACACCTTGATCCTGGTGGGGCTGTTCTGGAATGGCGCCGGCGCCCTCACCCTCGGCAGCCAGGGCCAGATCGCCTGGGGCTGGCTGCCGATGCTGCTGAGCGGATCGGTGGCCGGCGGCTACCTCGGCGCCCATCTGGCGATCGCCCAGGGCAGCCGCCTGGTGAAGCGGGCCTTTGAAATTCTGGCCCTGCTGATGGGTGCCTCATTACTGCTCAAAAGCCTCTGAACGATCCCCGCGAGCGCCGGCACAACAGCGGCGATTGGCCAGACTGACAGCAGGCCTCCAGCACCCAGCTGCAGCGCCAGGCGGCGGCCAACGCCGCCCCATTCGCCCCATGGGGCCCAACCCCTGCCGGCGCAACCCGTTCAGGTTGCCGAACGGCACCAGCCCGAGCCCCTTGCGGCCCTCAGCCCCCCACAACCGATGCAGCGAGCCGAGATCAGCGAACGCGCGCGCGCCTTCTGCGCTCCCTTCCGCGTCGGCAACGGCGAGGACTTTCGCCTGAAGTCGATCGATCCGAGCGACACCTTGCATCTCGATCCCTCCAACAAGACCAACGCGGCGGAGCTGCTGCAGGAGGGGGTGGCGCTGCTCTCCGAACTGCAGGACATGCTCTACGCCCAGGATCGCTGGGCGCTGCTGCTGGTGTTTCAGGCCATGGATGCGGCCGGCAAAGACGGCACGATCAAGCACGTGATGAGCGGCGTCAACCCCCAAGGCTGCCAGGTGTGTTCGTTCAAAACCCCCAATGCCGAAGATCTCGATCATGACTTCCTCTGGCGTTGTCAACGGCAGCTGCCGGAGCGGGGTCGCATCGGCATCTTCAATCGCAGCTACTACGAGGAAACCCTGGTGGTGCGCGTGCATCCTGAAATGTTGGAGCGCCAGAAGCTGCCGCGGCAGCGGCTGGGGCCGGAGATTTGGCAACAACGCTTCCGGGATATTCGCCATTTCGAAAGCTATCTGAGCCGCAATGGCGTCGTGGTGCGCAAGTTCTTCCTGCATGTCTCCCACGAGGAACAGAAGCGGCGCTTCCTGAAGCGGCTGAATGAGCCCGAGAAAAACTGGAAGTTTTCGGCGGCGGATGTGCGGGAGCGCCGCCATTGGCCTGCCTATATGGAGGCGTATGAGCAGATGATCCAGCACACGACCAGCCAGGACGCTCCCTGGTATGTGGTGCCAGCCGATCACAAATGGTTCACCCGGTTGGTGGTCGCCGCCGCCGTGATCGATAGCCTGCTGTCGCTGGATCTGCACTACCCCGAAGTGAGCGCCTCGGACCGCCAGGAGCTGGAGCAAGCACGGCGGGAATTGGAGAGCGAGGGGTGAGCGATCGCCCAGGATCGTCGTGCCCCACTGCCCGCTGCCCACTGCCCACTGCCAGTGCCCACTGCCCGCTGATGTGCCAAGCCACCGGGCAGGATGGGAGAGGATCGCTAGCGACTGCTGGAGCCCCGCTCTGATCCTCTCCTGGCTTCGCCTCGCCCTGCTGCCGCTGCTCATCTGGCACACCACCAGCTGGGCGGTGGCCCCCAGCCTTGCCGCCCCCAGCCTTGCCGCCCTAAGCCTTGCCGCCGCCGACTGCGCCGCCGCTGAGGCCACCGCCCGCGTGGCCGCCAACCGCCTGCAGGCCAACGCCCTCAGCCTCGAGGCGCTGCTGCTGGGTGAGATCCACACCAGCGCCGCCGATCACGCCTGGCAGCTGGACACCCTGCAACGGCTGCTGGAGCGGCGGCCCCGCATGGTGCTGGGGCTTGAGATGGTGCCAGCGCCGCGCCAGCCAGCGCTCGACCGTTACAGCAACGGCACGCTGGACGAGGCCACGTTCCTGCGGGAGGTGGGCTGGGCCGAGGTGTGGGGCCACGACCCCGATCTTTATCTGCCGATCCTGCGCTGGGCCAAGGCTCGCGGCGTGCCCTTGCTCGCCCTCAACGCCGAACCGCAACTGGTGCGGCGGGTGCGGCGCGAAGGCCTGGCGGCGATCCCAGCGGCGGAGCGGCAGGGGATCGGCACGCCAGCGCCGCTAGGGGAGGCCTACCGCGCCCGGCTGGAGCGGGCCTGGAGCGCCCACGGCGGCGATGGCGCGGCAACCGGGGCAGCGATGAGCGCCTCCCAGGCAGCGGATCTGGAGCGCTTCTTGGACAGCCAGCGCCTGCGCGATCGGGCCATGGCTGAGCGGATCGCCGCCGCCCATCGGCGTGATCCCGGCCTTCTGGTGGTGGCGCTGATCGGCCGCGGCCACCTGGAGGAGGGCGACGGGGTGCCGCGCCAGCTGCGCGACCTGGGCCTGACGCGCGCTGCGGCGGCCCTGCGGCCCGAGCTGCCGCCGGCCTGCGCCCCGGCCCCGGTGGGCGCCCGGCTCGGGGCTTACTTGGAAAGCGCCGATGGTGTGGTGTGGGTGCGACAGGTGGCACCGGGTTCCGCCGCAGCCAGGGGCGGCCTGCGCGTCGGCGATCGCATCCTCACGGTGAACGACGAGGCGGTACAGCGCGCCGGCCAGGTGATCCGCCGGGTGCGGCTGCAGCCCGATGCAGGACCCTTGCGGCTCTCCATCGAGCGGGGCGGACGCAAGCTGCGGCTGGAGCTCCAGCTGCCGCCCCACCGCGAGCCGTTGCGAGCCGCCAAGGACAATGGCGCTACGAGCCACCCTCCAGCACCCAACTCCGCCCGGATCTCTTCATGACCGCCAGCCCCGCCAACACGCCTGCCCCTGCCACTACCAACAGCCCTGCCGCCCCAAACAGCCCCGCCGCGACCAACATCGTTTGGCACCACTCCACCGTGACGCGGGCGTCCAGGGCGCACCAACGCGGCCATCGCAGTGCCATCGTCTGGTTTACGGGGCTGTCGGGCGCCGGCAAAAGCACCCTGGCCAATGCCGTGAACTCGGCCCTGTTCGAGCAGGGGCTGGCCTGCTACGTGCTCGATGGTGACAACGTGCGCCATGGCCTCTGCAGAGACCTGGGCTTTTCGGATGCTGATCGCGAGGAGAACATCCGTCGCATCGGCGAGGTGGCCAAGCTGTTCCTCGACGCTGGCGTGGTGGTGCTGACCGCCTTCGTGTCGCCGTTCCGCGCCGACCGGGATCGGGCCCGGGCCCTGGTGGAGGCCGGAGACTTCATCGAGATTCATTGCGCCGCGAATCTGGGCGTGTGCGAACAGCGCGACACCAAGGGGCTTTACGCCAAGGCCCGCGCCGGTGAGATCAAAGAATTCACGGGCATCTCCAGCCCCTACGAGGAACCCGAACAGCCTGAGCTGCGCATCGACACCGGCAGCCAGGATCTGGAGGGCTGCGTGCAACAGGTGCTGAGCTATCTGGAGGGGGCCGGGGTGATCCCGGCGGCGGGCGCCGAGTGAGCGGCAGGCAGCGAACGGCTCCCATCCGGCGACCACCGATGCGACGGAGAGCATGATGGCGATCACCCGTCCAGGGAAACCGGCGAAGGGGCTCAACCGCCGTGGCGCAATCACCGTGACTCCATCAAGCTGGCGCAATCAGCGACAAACGGGGCTCGGTGCCCTGCCAGTGGCGATAGCCATGGAGCTCGCTGATGCGCTGCGGGGGATCGCCCTGCACCAGCTTGAGGTTCAGGCATTGCTCGTCGGCGCGACGTCGTAGCCGGAGAGGCCAATCTTCAATGCGTGGTGGGTTCAGGGGAGCACAATGCTTGGCCGCCGGGATGCAACGCTCAGGCAACCTCAGGCACATCTTCAACAATCGCGCCCTCCTTCACAGATGCGCTCAATTGGAGACCTAAAGCTGAAATAACCCTCAAGATGGTGTCGAGACTTGGACTCCGATCACCTGAGAGTCCCTTATACAAACTTTCCCGCGACAGTCCTGACTCCCTTGCGACCTGTGTCATCCCCTTGGCGAGAGCAAGATCGCCCAATGCCTTTGCAATGAAGGCAGCATCACCGTCTGATTGCTGAATACAGGCCTCCAGATAGGCAGCCATCTCTTCGGGAGTCTCCAGGAACTCGGCAACGTCATACGCTGCCGTCTTCGTCTCCATCATTCATCCTCCTTGAAGTAAAGAGCGAGATCAAGCGCAGATTTGATATCTTTCGCCTGGGTGCTCTTGTCAGCACCGGCGAGAAGAATGACCAGTAACGAACCCCGCTGGTGAAGTTGGACCCTGTAACCAGGGCCATAGTGGATCCGCAGCTCAGAGCCTCCTGCCCCAACGGGCCGAACATCGCCTGGATTGCCGCAGATGAGGCGTTCAAGCCTGGCCTGGATGAAGGCCTTAGCCCTGAGATCCCGAAGACATCTGAGCCAACGCGCCAACTCCTTTGTACAACGAACTGAAATCACAATTACAGTGTAGCCCTTTGGCTACGTGCAGGCAAGGGCTCCGCACGGCATTGTCGAAATGGCAACAGGTCCCTTCGAGCGCTCAAGATCAGAAGCGGGCAGATCCCTCGGCGTAGAAGGCAACCCTTACTCCCGTCTTCTGGATCTGGAAGGCAGCCTTCGCCTCATTCAGGGTAGGCAGCAAGTTCGACATAGCCAACGGCACAAGAGGGCTCGGGTATCTCGATGCCATCCTGGCGTAAACCTTCCAAATGAAATGAAATCGCTTCGCGAATCAGCTGTTCAACTTCAGAGGTAGAATTGCCAGTTACGATACAGCCTGGGAGATCTGGCACGTAGGCCGAGAGGTTGTCGCCAGCCCTCTCAATGACCACTGCGACCTTCATGGCTGCTCTGAACCTCTGAGACCTGCTTGCTTCAGGATATTCATCTGCGTGCCCTTGGCAAGCTCATCGGAAGGCTTTCCAGAGATCGTGACCCTTCCTGGTTTATTTGGATGCTTAAATTGACGATGACTCCCCCTCTGTGCCACTTGAAACTAGCCATCATCCTTAATAGACCTGGGCATTTCTGATGCCTTCATCTGATTGCATATAGCGAGATGCCAGATAGCGTGATTCTAAGGCGAAACCAAATGGCCGCCATAGATGTAACACATAGTGACGTTGGCAGCCCTTGAACATCCCACCTCACAAGTAGCACCAGTGTAAACGCTGCTAACACCGATTGAATCATTGGGCGTGGCTTCCACCATATCCTTGATGACTTGTCTGAAAATTCAGCACGGAGAGGGCTTGGTTTTGTTCTTGGGGCTAACGCCAGCCATAACCAGGCCGCAGTGAACTCAGGCAGGAAGCAAAGACGCCCCGGATGCGGCTCAGGTGAAAGGCATGGTTAGTTGGCGTCATGGCAGTCATCCAACAACTCGCCAACCTCCGCCTTCAGCACGATCAGGTCTGAGTAGACAAGCCCGAAAACGGCATCGTCATCAACTGCTCCATAGTCATGAGCAAGCAGATTTCGAAAATCAACGATCGCGCGAGAATTGGATATGGAACTAAAAAAGCGTCTCATCGAGGGCACTGACCCTTCTAAGGGCCTCACCAATAATGATGAACTCTCGCTCGACTGCAGATCTAACGGCACGCTTACTTCGGTATTCTTCCAACGAGACGCCACTCATGACCTCTTCAATCGAATTGCAGGCTTCAAAGATATCCTGCAAATAGGCAGATAGATCACGTGCCATAAACCAGCTGCTTTGTTCGATCAATCTCGCCAGCAATAACTTTATTCTTCACCGCTCCATGCATCACCAAATCAACGTCGGCTTGAAAGATATTCCTGAACGCCTCGCGAGCGTCAAGATAGGCATGGAAGCGCTTGGTAATTTCGAGTGGACCAAACTCAACAAGAAGGTCTATATCGCTTTCTCCAGGCTTAAAGTCCTCTCTCAAAGCTGAGCCAAAGACAAACAGACGCTCAATTCCATATCGCTGGCAAGCTGCGGCGATCTCCTCTAGCTTCTCGTCAATGAGGACTGACATGACAAACCTCCTAAGCCCATTGTAACCAGAAACCCAGGCAACCCACCAAGAGGCCCTGCATCAGTGGCTTTGCAACGTCAAACTAACGCTCAAGATCAGCAGCGGGCAGGCGACCATGGCCGTTGCCGATTCCCTCCGCACCCGTCGTCTGTATCTTGATGTTAGCGGTCATCTGTTCGGCTCCGCCAATAACCTGGTCTGCGTGCATGATGAGCCAGTGCATAGATTGTGATTCCCTGTTCGTCTCAGCGATAGACCAGTGCAAAAAGGGGAAAATCCCTGAGAAACACACGGCGCGTTCTATTTTGCGCTGGTGAGCCTGCCAGTGGGAATGCCAGAGCACGAGCTATCGCATCCTCAAGCGCTTCAAGGAACTTGGCTCCAAGCCCTGCTTCAACTCGATGGTAGTAACCAACTTCAGCAAGAACCTCAAGCCTTGCAGGCTCAACAAACCGAACACGCGTCACGACAAGATCTGACGGGCCTCTGCAAATACCTGCTCTGCTGAATATGCAGGTATGTCACCATTTTCAAATGCTTCAATTCGCAAGGCTATCTCCTCTGACCATGCCGCTTCTATTTCCTCGATGGAAGTATGGAGTGATTCCAGCATGCATTCCGCAAGCTTTGCCCGATCTTCTGCAGAGAGTGAGCGGGCCTGTTCTTCGATTTCGTGAAGAGATGATGACATGAAATTGAGATCAGAGACCTTCAGGGTGATTCTACTGCCATTCTGCCCTGAGGAGTGCCGCTAACGCTGCGCCTGAGTGGTAGGCAGGGGGCCTGGGGTGGCGGAGCAGAGAGTTGAAGGGGATTTGTCCACTCGAGGGGCTTGTTCGAAGTGTCGCTTCTCCACAGACAACGTGCGCGAACTTTCGCATCTCGTGCAGAACCCATACAAATCACGGGCATACCAATGGAATCGTCTGTCTTCCATGGCGACGGTAGATATGGAAGTCGCTATCGGTAGTGAGAAGCAACGGT
>JBIIIX010000123.1:0-8473 GCA_044234415.1 Cyanobium sp. | reverse complement strand
CCGGTGCAGGGCCTCGAGAACACGCAAGGCGATCAGGTCTTCGCCGTGGCCGTTGCTCAGCACCAGCAGGCGGGGAGCGGTCATGCGGCGACTGATAGGCTGTGCCGCGAGGAGTCTGCTCCTCAGCGTGGCGGCATGGCCAAGTGGTAAGGCAGAGGATTGCAAATCCTTTACCCCCAGTTCGAATCTGGGTGCCGCCTCTTCTCTGTCAAGACACCATTATTTCTCCGGTGATGGCGGCTGTTTTTGTCTGCCCATTTGCCTCGGGCCATTCGTAGCTGTGCCTTGGTTGGTTGGACATCGGCCTGTTTGCCAACGGCCATCAAGGCGCCGAACCGGGCACCAGCCTGTGACCTGGCCGATGTCCAGAGTGATTCAGCCCCCTTCTAGTCGGCTGAGAATCTCGCCTGGGCTGGCATGCCTGTTTGAGCCAAAACAACTTGAAGCGCCTAACTTTGAGCTGAGTGTCGAGCCACGCCAAGACGCGCCTGCTTTGTCTCTTGATCAGCAACCAAGCGCCGCGCTTGTGCTCGCCGCAATGCCGCTCTGGCGTTGACTTCCCCCTTGTCGCCCTTAGCTGGACCACCCGTCTGGCGTGGCTCCAATCGGGATCACCATGCGAAGGGGGTCGATTTGAGCATGAATCGCCATCGCCTCCAGATTGATTCTGGCCCCGTGAAGCAGCAGAATCGTCGCCCATCCAATCCAGGCGGAGTCGCCAGATTGAGCTGAGCAGCCCCTGCGCCTGAAAGACATGAAGATCCTGGCTCGGGCTGAGTTCAACCCATGGGCAACAGTCTCCGGGCACTGCAACGGTTGCGTTCCGACCAGCAAAGCGTCAGGGTGATCAGCCAAGGCGCCAAGGCAGAAAGGCGCCCACCACAGCCGAGCCATCACCAACAGACGGCTAGCGCCAGCAACGGCGGCATAAAATAGTTTAAGGCCCATCAGTAAATGCGGTGGATAACGCCCCCCCGCCGCGCAAGGCGGCCGATAATTCAACGAAGGAGAATCAAAAATGTTCGATCTATGCAAAACAAGCTGCCTCGTCGTTAGCGCGAGTCTCAACTGGGTTGTCACCACATTCTGGCTCATGCTCATCGCGGGCATCAGCGCGTCAATCGCAGCCACATGCGTTGCGGTTGCGTGCGTTGCGGCTGTCTTCAAGCTGTGATGACTTTTGCGGTTGCACCATAGCGCTTAGCGGCGCAGCCAACGGTTGCCCGAAACGCAAGTTTGCTACCGATCTACAGATCAGCTTGTCATCACGTCGCGATGGAGGCATGCATTTGCACAGCAGCTGACTCACTGCTGAGCCTGCGCGGCCTGGAGCCGCAGAGCCTCGGCACCCGCTGCGCCCCGAGCCGCGGGTGTCGAGGCAGCCCCTGGTGGGGCAGGGCTGGGGTGGTCGCGCACCGCTCCGCCGATCGGCTCTGCGGTTGGTCTCGCAAGGGGTGAGATCCC
Organism: Cyanobium sp.; assembly: GCA_044234415.1. Taxonomy (GTDB): domain Bacteria; phylum Cyanobacteriota; class Cyanobacteriia; order PCC-6307; family Cyanobiaceae; genus Cyanobium. Next base: position 7,009 of record JBIIIX010000123.1, on the reverse strand, counting down.
CGAGGGCCTGCTCGGTTTCCCTGGTTCGCGGCCCACCTCAACCAGGCGAATCCCGCCCGGAGCCTCTGCCGCTGCCCCTGCTGCTGCCGTTGCCCAGGTGCCGCCACCGGATGGCAGCAGCACCGCTGTGCGGATCCCCGAGCAGGCCCGCAGGCGCCATCCGCGCACCCTGGCTGCCCCAACCCAGCCCAGCACGACCCGGTGTGCCGCCCCAGCGGGCCCGCTCCTGCCCCTCGCGGCCCGGGGGTGACGGCAGCAGCCCCGCAGTCAGCAACTCAGGACGGCGGTGACCTGTCCCTGGCAAATCCGAAGAAAACCTTTAGGATTCGCGGACTGGTGTTCGCGTGCATGTTCCTCCGTCTTGCCGAGCAATACCGCTCGGTCGTTCTCGACCTGGTCCTGAGTCTTCAGGCCCTGGCCACTTGCCTGAGCCAGCGCGGTTGGTCGGCCAGCTGCTACGTCTGCGGGGATGGCCAAAACAACATGGGGGCCTCGTTCATGGCCAACCTCGCCGATAACCACGCCGTACGGTTCCTGGTGTCTGATTTCGGCATCAGCTGGGTGGAGTCTCGCGATGGCCATGAACTGGTGAAGTTCGAAGGCGCCGACGCGATCCAGGAGTTGCAACGGGTTGCCCAGATCCTGCAGACCACCTACCCCTCCAGCCCCCTGCCGGAGGCGAGCCCCACGCCATTGCCTCTGGCGTCCTCAACCCCTGGCTGAGCCAGGGCTGAGGGCCACTGGGTGCTGTGTCTTGAGGATCCCGAGGCGGGCCTAGGGCTTGGTCCCAGCCTTCAGCTAGCTCTCTCATCGAGAAGCCTCCTCATCGAGAAGCCTCCTCATCCAGCAGCTGCCTCAGTCCTGAGCTCCAGTCCTCAGCCTCAGGTGGCACCACCTGCCCGCCCCGCCACCCAGGGCATCACCCTCTGCCGGGCGCCGGGCAGAGGGTGATGCCCGGCGCAGAGGAGTGCCGGGGTGTCTCAGCTGGCGGCCGCCAGCTCCTCGAGGGCCTTGGCGGCTGCCAGAGCGTCAGCTTCGCCATCCACTGCCGGTGCGGAGGCCGCCTCGCTGGCATTGGCCTTGGTGCTCGCCAGCCGTGCTCCAGCCGCCGCCAGGGGCTTCATCGAGTTGGCCGTGACTTCAGAACCCTCGGTGAGCTTCTGACGGGTGAGCCGTTCGATCTGCTCTTGCTGATCGGGGTTCTGCTCCAACCAGATGATCGTGTTGTCGCGGCCCTGGCCGATGTTGTCGCCGTCGTAGCTGTACCAGGCGCCCTTGCGGATCACCACGCCGGTCTCCTCGGCCAGGTCGAGCAGACACCCCGAGGTGCTGATGCCACGGCCGAACAGGATGTCGAATTCGGCGATGCGGAACGGCGGAGCGACCTTGTTCTTCGCCACCTTCACCTTGGCCCGGATTCCATATTCCTCTGTGCCGCGCTTAAGGGTCTGAATCCGGCGGATATCCAAGCGCACAGAGGCGTAGAACTTCAGGGCGTTGCCACCGGTGGTGGTTTCCGGATTGCCATAGGTGACGCCGATCTTCTGACGCAGCTGGTTCAGGAAGATCACCGTGCAGCCCGACTTGCCGATGTTGCCGGTGATCTTGCGCATCGCCTGGCTCATCAACCGTGCCTGGCTGCCCACCGCCAGGTCGCCCATCTCCCCCTCGATCTCGGCCCGGGGCGTGAGGGCCGCCACGGAGTCGACCACGACGATGTCGACGGCGGCGGAGCGAACCAGCTGATCGACGATCTCCAACGCCATTTCGCCCGTGTCCGGCTGGGAAACCAGCAGGTTCTCAATGTCGACGCCGAGGGCCGCGGCATAGACCGGATCGAGGGCGTGTTCAGCGTCAACAAACGCGGCTACGCCGCCTCGCTTCTGCACCTCAGCGATGGCGTGCAGCGTGAGGGTGGTTTTGCCGGAGCTCTCAGGGCCGTAGACCTCCACCACCCGCCCTTTGGGATAGCCGCCACCCAGGGCCAGGTCGAGGGTGAGGGCGCCGGTGTTGATGGTTTCCACCCGCATGCGCGAGGCGTCGCCCAGGCGCATGATCGAGCCCTTGCCGAAGTTGCGCTCGATCTGGTTGAGCACCAGCCCGAGGGCCTTGTCGCGCTCGGCCGAGGCGCGGGATTCGCTGGAGAGGGAGGCGGCCTTGGAATCAGCAGGCATGGGGGTGAAGCAATGGGACAGGCCGCCGATGGCGGAAACCGGGACTGGAGGATCGGCCGATCCCGGTGGGATCGGAGCGTGTGGTGCCGTTCAGGCTGGAGGCCTGAGCCAGGGCCGTTGGCCATCCCGGATCCGTTTGCATCCTGCGACCTCTGAAGGACAAGTGCCACCAGCGAGGGGCCGGCGTCTCGACCGTGCGGAACTGAAGACAGGAAGCAGCCTGGGGATGGCAGGCCGGAGGACGCCCGACGGGTGCTCGGACGGAAGCCCTGGCAGGGCCGGCAACCTGGGATGGAAGGGTCGGGATGGAAAAGATGGAATGCAGGGCTGGGATGGGGGCTGGGCTGGAGGGCCCGGGAGCGAATCGGTTTAGTACGAGCGTACTCTAGCGGATCAGGGCCAGTGCGCCAGGGGGCGCTGGAAGGTTTCCGGATCCAGGTTCTGGATGCCCGGCGGCAGCTGGTCGCCATCGCCTGTCGCCAGGTAGCCCCAAGACACCAGATAACAGCGCACGGGCTCCAGGCCGGGCGTGGCGCGCACCTGCTCCAGGGTGGGGCGGCGATCCTCGATGAACCAGAGCTCCGGATCGCCCTCGAGCAGCCGCTCCAGCACCTCCGGCTTGCTGCCCTGCTCGTGGCCATGCACGTGCCGCGGTTGCAGATCCGCCGCGGCCAGCAGCTGGGCGGCGAAGGCGCCTCCCTTGGTGGTCAGCACGCTCCAGTCGCCGCCTTCCTGGCGCAGGCGCCGCAGGCGCTCCGGCACTCCGGGGTAGAAGCGATGCAGGGCCAACCAACCGGGCAGGTCGTCGGCGATGGCGCGGCGGCGCACCGCTTCCAAGGCCTCTTGGAGCTGTTCGGGCGTCAACTGCCAGCGGCCCAGGGCCGCCCGTAGGGCCGCGGGGTAGGCGGCGCAGGTGCCGGCTGGATCGAAGTCGGCGCGGCTGAGTTCGGCGGCCATCAGCACCATCTCCCAGCCCTTGTGGATCAGGGGCCGCAGCCGCGCGAAAGCCGCCGGAGCCGCCTCGGGCAGGGCCAGCTCCGGCAGGAGGTTCAAGGCGGCATGGCGGGCCGACCACCAGTATTCGGCCATGCCGTCGACCAGAACGCCGTCGAAGTCGAACACCAAAAGTGGAGACGCTGCCAAGGATTTGGCTCAAAACTGGGCCGCTAGGATTCGAACCTAGGAATGGCGGGACCAAAACCCGCTGCCTTACCGCTTGGCGACGGCCCAACGCACGGCCAAGGCCGTTGCCAGATCAGTTACTCACAATGGCCCTGCCTTCGTCAACGGCAGACGGTCCCGCCAGGGAGTGGCGTGCGCTTGAACGCCATCGACGGCAGCCCGCGCTAACCAGCGGCAGGATGGTCTGCGGCACGGGGGGCACTGGCCAGCCCGGGGGGTGCCCAGAGCCGGGCGACCCCAACAGGCCCTCCAGACGGCGTCTCGCTTGGGCGTCTGGAGGAGCCGCGGGGCGAGCCCCGATCAGCAACCACACGCGGCGCCATGGCAACCAGGTGCTCCAGAAGCGGCGACAAGCGCGTTGTTAGCGACGCTGTCAGCGATGCTGAGGCCTCGCATGGAGTGTGTCGTCGCAGTGTTGTGGCCGATCAGGGGCGAGCGCGGAACCCCGGCTGGCGTCGCGTTGAGCCGCTCTCAGGACCACATGGTCGATGCCGGTTCGGGCTTGGCCCGTGGGTTGTGGAGCCCGTCAGGCTGGGAACACCCTGAGCCGCTGCAGCGGGCCACGGCCGAACACGGCGCAGCGCAGCCGGTAGCGACCGGCCAGCTCCGCCTGCAACTGCCGCACCCGCTCGCTGCGGGGCTGCAGTTCCACGGGCCGTCCCTCGGGCAGCACGACCCGCTCCACCGCCAGGCGGCATTCCTCCAGGCCGGCATGGGCATCGTCCAGCCCGATCGGGCCGCCGGTGACGGTGGGGTTGGGCTCCAGTCCAGTGCCCGTCGGGCCACGGCGCTCCAGCAGCCGCTCTAGCGAGCGCCGCACCTGGTGCAGGCTGTCCGACTTGATCACCAGGATCGGCAGCCCCAGCTCCTGGGCCCGGCGTCGCTGGTCGGCATGGCGGCCCAATGCGCCCCGCAGGCTCAGGACCGCGTCGGCCTGCTCGGCGTCAGCCACCAACTCGATCGGCAGACGCCGGGAGCGGATGACGGTCTCCAGCAGCTGGGGCGTCGGCCCCACCGCCCAGAGACGAAGTGGCGCACTGGCCGCTGCCGAGGTCGGCCAGTCCCCTCCTGAACTGGAAGAAGGCTCCGGCAGGGCGGCGCCGCCCTCCCGTAGGGAACTGGCGGCGGTGGCGGTCAGCGGCGCCCTGGGCGGCCGCGTGGCCGCGTGCTGCCGCTCGCCGTTGACAGGCTCGAACCGCCGTGGCGGCTCCAGGGACGCCAGCGGCCCCGCCCCTCGCGGGGCCGCTGGCGGGGCCGGATCGCGCAGCAGCAAGCGGCCGTCTTCGCCGACCTCGCGCACCTGGGGCCGTGGCGCCAGACCGCGAAGTAGCTGGTCCACAGTGGCGGCCACGTCGCGGTGGATCAACCAACGCTGGCGGCTGTGCATCTCCACCGCCAGCGGAAAGGTGGGTTCGGCGGCCCGCTCCAGCACGGTTTTCTGGGTGCGGCGGCGGCGGGCCTCCTCGTCGCCCAGCGTCACCGCCTGGATGCCCCCCACCAGGTCGCTGAGGGTGGGGTTGCGCACCAGGTTTTCCAGGGCGTTGCCGTGGGCGGTGGCCACCAGCATCACCCCCCGTTCCGCAATGGTGCGGGCCGCCTGGGCCTCCAGTTCCGTGCCGATCTCATCGATCACGATGACCTCGGGCATGTGGTTCTCCACCGCCTCGATCATCACCTGATGCTGCAGTTCGGGTCGCGCCACCTGCATCCGCCGGGCCCGGCCGATGGCCGGGTGGGGGATGTCGCCATCGCCGGCGATCTCGTTGCTGGTGTCGATGATCACGACCCTGCGACGCAGGTCGTCGGCCAGCACCCGGGCGATCTCCCGCAGGGCGGTGGTCTTGCCGACACCGGGGCGACCCATCAGCAGCAACGATTGGCCCTGATCAAGCAGATCGCGCACCATCGCCACCGTGCCGTACACAGCTCGGCCCACCCGGCAGGTGAGGCCCACCACGGCCCCGCTGCGGTTGCGGATGGCGCTGATGCGATGCAGGGTGCGCTCGATGCCAGCGCGGTTGTCGCCCCCGAAGGACCCCAGCCGCGCCAACGTGGCGGCCAGGTCCTCCCGCTCCACCGGCCGTTCTCCGAGGGCGATGGCGCGATCGGGGTAGCGGGCCTCGGGCACCCGCCCCAGGTCGAGGATCACCTCCTGCAGTTGCTGTCGGCGCTGGGGTTGGGCCAGCTGCCGCCGAACAGGTTCCGGCAGGAGCTCCAGCAGCCGTTCCAGGTCATCGGTGATCCGTTGGGGGGTGATCGCCGAAGCTATGGGGTGTTCCGGAGGGTCCAAGGGGTATCCCGGCGCCGCGCCTGTGGGGCTGGGAGGCAAGGGATCGATCGAGGAGGGGAGGCTGTTCAGCGTTGGCGCCTGGCGGTGGCTGGGCTCTTGAGACGTTCTAGCCAGCGCCACCGCGTCCAGCGGCGGGGACCGGACGCGCCAGCCAGGGATCCACCAGGTTGTGGGCCAAGTCCAGGGCCTGCGGCAGCAGTTCGGCGCAGTCGAGCAGGCGGCGCTGCTGGGCCTGGGCCTCCAGCAGCAGCGGCTGCAGCAGGGAGCGAGCGGCACCGCCGAAGGCGACGCCGGCGGCGCGGCGGCCCGTGGCCCCATCCGCCTCCAGCAGCTCCAGTGTGCGGGCATTCGTGCCGCCGGCCAGGGTGAGCGGACCGGGGGGAGCCAACGGCGCCAGGCGCCGCAGCAGGGCGACGGCGGCGGTGGCCGTGCCGGCGCCGATATCGCCGCTCATCGGCCGACCATCGAGCTGCCAGAGGGGCGCAAACCCGGCGGAGCGCACGGCGTTGAACCGCTGCCAAAGCTCCTGGGCCAGGGTGGCCAAGGCTTGATCGGAGCCAGATCCCGACGACTCGAGACCGCAGCTCACCGCCAGCCGCCGCAAGGGGATTCCGGCAGACCGCACCTGGGCCAAGCGGCCCTCGAAGGCCGCCTGGCGGCCGGGGCGGGTGTGCAGTTCGATGGCGTCGGGGCGGATCTCGGCTAGCCGGGTCGCGACAGCCGCCGGCTCCAGCAAGATCTGCTGTTCTTGGATCAAGCCCAGGGGGCAGATGGGAAGGCAGCGACCGCAGCCGTAGCAGCTGTCCTCCAGCACACCGCTGTGGTGTTCGGGGACGGCGGGAATCGCCAGGGCGGGGCAGACGGCGGCGCAAGGCCTGGGGCAGTCGCGCGGGCAGCGCTGGGGATCGAACCAGGCCTTGCGGAAATGGGGATCGGCCCCGTCGTTGAGGCTGACCATCAGCCAGGGGGGGCTCCAGCCCGGCATCGCCCGGGCCGCGGCCCAGGCCATGCCCCGGCGGGCCGCCGCCACCACAGCGGGATCGCAGGCCAGGTCGAGGCAGTGGACCCCCACCAGGCTGTAGATGCCCGCCAGATCCTCAATCGAGGCCAGGTCCTGATTGCTGGCGCCGCCGATCCATTTCACCCAGCGGCCCCGCGACAGCGCCAGGTCGGGTGCGAGGGCGGGATGGGGATGCGGGGGTTGGGCGACGGCCACGGGGGAGGCGTTCTCCAGAGCCCAGCTTGCTCCCGCCACCAACCCGGCCAACCGCCAACCCGGCCCGCCGCCGCCGCCGCCGCCGCCGCGGCAGGGAAGCGGTGGCAGCGATGCGGTGGCCCCGAAGCGGTGGCAGCGAAGTGGTGG
>JBIIIX010000122.1:0-8474 GCA_044234415.1 Cyanobium sp. | reverse complement strand
GTTGGGGAAGGCTTTTTTAATCTTGGCAATGATTGGCGCAACCTCTGTGTTGCCCAGTGGGATGTAATCTTCACCCACGGTTTCACCACCCAAGGCCTTCATCTGTTCCTTGATAATGGTATTGGCGGTGCGAGGGTAGACATAGTCGGAGCCAACAAGGTACACTTTCTTGCCGAACTTGCCGCCAAAGTTCTTCATCAGCCAATCCACGGCGGGCTCAGCCTGTTGATTAGGCACAGCACCGGTGTAGAAGATATTCCGGGAACATTCTTGTCCCTCGTATTGGATGGGATAGAAGAGGATATGATTCTTCGCCTCGAAGACCGGCATCATCGCTTTACGGCTGGCAGAGGTCCAGCCACCAAAAACGATGGCAACTTTGTCTGCGTCGATCAGCTTTTGAGCCTTCTCGGCAAAGGTGGGCCAATCGGAGGCGCCGTCCTCGATCACCGGAACAATCTTGTATTTCTTGCCACCAGCTTTGATACCACCGGCATCATTGATCTCCTTGATCGCCATTTCCTCCACCTCTTTCAAAGTGGTTTCCGAGATGGCCATGGTGCCACTCAAGGAGTGGAGAATGCCAACTTTCACTTCGCCATCAAAGTTGCCGCCGCCGGCACCGCCACCACCACCGCCACAGGCCGCGAGGGTGAGTGACATCCCAACCGCCGCGGCTCCGAATGCAACTTGGCGGGGAAGGACCGGAAAGATGTTCGTCCGCATGGTGGAAGGTTTAGCAATCGTTTGATGCGTTGCGAAGTTACGGAGCACCCTTCAAGCAGAATGTAGCCGCTGCTACAAAATCAGCCGCTGCTGCCGCCGCGCCAGCAAATGAAGACTTCATGCGTTGCCGGCCGAAGCGGCTGTTTCAGAAGTCGGCAGCTGTTGCAACAAAAAATCGACCACCCGTTCCAACCCCTCGCCGCTACGCAGGTTGGTGAAGCACCAGGGGCGACCGGGGCGCATGCGCGCCGTGTCGGCCTCCATCACCTCCAGGCTGGCTCCCACCAGCGGCGCCAGATCGATCTTGTTGATCACCAGAAGGTCGGAGCGGGTGATGCCGGGGCCTCCCTTGCGCGGGATCTTGTCCCCAGCCGCCACATCAATCACATAGATGCAGAGATCCACCAGCTCCGGGCTGAAGCTGGCGGCCAGGTTGTCACCGCCGCTCTCCACCAGCACCAGATCCAAGCCCGGAAACGCCTCCTCCAGATCCTGCACAGCAGCGCGGTTGATCGAGCAGTCCTCGCGGATGGCGGTGTGGGGGCAGCCGCCGGTCTCCACGCCGCGGATGCGCTCCGGTGGCAGAGCGCCGGCGCGGGTGAGGAACTGGGCGTCCTCCTGCGTGTAGATGTCGTTGGTCACCACAGCCAGCTGCAGGCGGTCGCGCAAGCGGCGGCAGAGGGCCTCCACTAGGGCGGTCTTGCCCGAACCCACGGGGCCGGCCACCCCCACGCGAAGTTTGCTGCTGATCATGGAGACGATTTTGGCGCCCTCAGCTGCGGAACAGGCGTGAATAGAGCTCCGCATGGCCGAGCTGGGCCATCCCGGCTCCAACTCCGCCTTGGCGCAACCGGCGCGGATCCAGCTTCACCAGGGCGGCGGCGCGCGCCGCCAACCGCGGCGCCAGGGCCAGCTGCAGGCGCTGGGCCTCGGTGGGACCGAGCGGCACCAGCCGCACAGCGGCGCTGATCTGGTTGGCGCTCCAGCTGTAGAGATAGGCCTCCAGCACCTCGTGCGACGGCAGCTCAAGGCAAAGGCCAGCCCAGGCCCAAGCGGCGGGCCAGCCCAGGCCGGGGCGATCCCCGCCGCCGCTGGCGGCCTGAGCAGAAACCTGCGGAGCCGGCAGGGGCCAACCCAGATCCGCCAGCAAGCGCAGCAGCGAGCGACCCATCTGACGCTGCTGGGCGCGCAGTTCGGCCGCCTCCCGCTGGGCCAGCAACCAACCATCCAGCTCGCGCACGGCCGCCTCCGCCCCCGGCAGGCCATTGCGCCAGTCTCCCAGGGAGGCCATCAACGGCGTCAGCGCCGCGGCCTCGATCGGCAGCAATCCCACCTCCAGCTCCGCCCCCAGCCAGCGCTCCACGGCGGCAACGCTGTCAAGGCGGCCGCCTTGGACCAGCGCCTCCAACCCCTCGGAGTAGGAGAAGGCCCCCACCGGCAGGGCCGGGCTGACCAGCTGAAACAGGCGCAAGCGACCCACGCTCATCAGCCGCCGCCGTGAGGATCAGCGCGGTCGGCGCTCGCAAAAGCGCTGGGGTCGCTGCAGAAGTCGGCGCTCGGATCGTGGCCGTGGCTCGACCTGGGATCGTGTTCTTGATCAGGCCCGTGACGAGCACCTAGGCCAGGGCTGGGGCCGTGGCTCGTCAGCAGATCCTGCCCCGGGGCGGGGTCTTGGCTCTGGCGATGGCCAGGGCTGAGATCTTGTCCATGGGCTTGTCCATGGGCTGGGCCATGGGCGTGGCTGGGGCTGGGGCTCCCACCTGGGCTCGGGTCGTGCCCATCGGCTTGGCCAAACCACGCGCTGTCGCGGGGATCCAGGGCGCCTCCTTGGCTGGGACTGTGGTCGTGGTCGTGGTCGTGGCTGCTGCCGTGGCTGTGGTGGCGGTGGCCGTGGCCGTAGCTGTGGTCGTGGATTTGGTCGTGGATTTGGACTTGGCTGCTGCCTTGGCCGTGGCTGTGATCAGGGCCGTGACCGAGACCGGCGTAGGCGCCCGGCTGAGGCAGGAACGGCTCGTGGCGGCGCTCCAAGGTCAAGCCGCGCCGAGCGAGAAGATCCGCCAACACCGGATCCTCGCTGAGGCGGAGCTCCCCCTCGCGCAACTCCAGGGCCACATGCCGATTGCCCAGGTGATAAGCCGCCTCCAGCAGGGCGAGGGGTGTCGCGGCGCGCGCCACGAGCAGGGCCTCCGGAGCCGCCTCCACCCGCACCAGAGGACCACCCCGCTCCGGCGCCAGCCATTCGCCGGGCCGCAGCGCCTCACCGCGGGGAAGCTGCAGCAGCAGCGGCCGTCCACAACGGCTCAGCCGCCGACCGCGCAGCCGGGTGCGCTCCTCGGCGGCGAGAGGCAGCCGCAGCGACCCTCCGCCGCCCGCGGCTTCCGGCCCGCATTCGTCCCCCAGCCGGCGGGTCAGCAGCAGCGCAGGTGGTGGATTGGCGATTTCTTCAGCCACCGCTACCTCCCGGGCGCGATCCGCCCCCACAGTGTGGCGATGCTCTGCCCCTGCCGCCGCGATGCCCAGCCCCTCGGCCCCCTGGCACGCTGAGGCCAGGCTGGTGTTCCAGCAGGGCGGCAGCGGCACCGGTTTCCAGGGGGGCGCCACCGCGCCGCTGAAGGTGCAGCGGGCCTTCCGCGGCGATGACGGCCGCTGCGAACTGCCGCTGCTGCACACCGCGGGCGGTCTGGTGGGGGGCGACAAGCTGAGCCTGAACCTGCGCCTGGAGGCCGGCAGTCGCGCCCTGCTCACCTCCGTGGCGGCCCAGAAGGTCTACGGCTCGATCGGCCGTTCCCGTCGCGCCCCCCAGGGAACCTGGGCGCGGCAGGAGCTGGTGGTGCACCAGGCCCAGGATTCCGACCTGGAGTGGCTGCCCCAGGAACTGGTGCTCTTCGCCGGCGGACTCTTCCAACAGACGGTGCGTGTGGAGCTGGCCCCGGGGGCGAGCTGGCTGGGGGCGGAGCTGGTGCGGCTCGGCCGGACCGCCGCCGGGGAGACCCTGGGGGCGGGCCGCTGGCGCTCCGACCTGGAGATCCGCCGCCTCGATGCCCACGGGGCGCCAGCGGAATGGGAGCTGGTGGATCGGCTGGAACTGGGGGGCGAGGCGCTGGCGGCGGAGCACGGCATGGCCGGCGAGGCGGTGTTCGGCTCACTGGTGTGGGTGGCGCCCGCCCCCCTGGCGGCTTCGGTGTTGGAGAACCTGCTGGCGAAGGCGCGGCGTGACCGGGCCGGACTGGAGGGCACGATGGCCTGCGGCGCCCTGCGTCAAGGGCTGGTGGCCCGCTACCGGGGACCCTCCAGCCAGGCGGGCCGTCTCTGGTTTGGGCGGATCTGGGCCCGCATCCGGGCGCAGCGGGGCCTAGCGGCGCCACAGCCGCCGCGGGTGTGGCCATTTCAGGAAACGTTTTCGGGGACGCCGCAACAGACATCACCGGAGGCGTCTCAGCAGCTGCTCGAGCAGGGTCCGACCTGAACGGGCAGAACGGTGCGGCGCTGCCAAAGTGAACGGGTCACCGCCGCCTCCATGCATCTCACCCCTCAGGAGAAGGACAAGCTCCTCGTCGTCACGGCGGCCCTGCTGGCGGAGCGGCGCCTGCTGCGCGGGCTGCGGCTGAACCATCCCGAGGCGGTGGCCTGGCTCAGCTTCCAGGTGCTGGAAGGCGCCCGGGACGGCCGCACGGTGGCCGAGCTGATGCGCGAAGGCAGCACCTGGCTGCGGCGCGACCAGGTGATGGAGGGGGTGCCCGAGCTGGTGGATGAGGTGCAGATCGAGGCGGTCTTCCCCGATGGCACCAAGCTCGTCACCTTGCACGATCCGATCCGCTGAGCCCCGACCCTCCCCAACCCTCTCGCCGACGCCCCTCGCCCCCGCGCGCCATGCCCCCCCTGATCCCCGGTGAACTGCTGCCGGAACCCGGCGAGATCGAGCTCAACGCCGGCCGCCCAGTCACCACCCTCACGGTGGCCAACACGGGCGACAGGCCCGTGCAGGTGGGCTCCCACTTCCACTTCTTCGAGGCCAACACCGCCCTGACGTTCAACCGCGACGCGGCCCGGGGCCTGCGCCTCGACATCCCCGCCGGCACGGCGATCCGGTTCGAGCCCGGCGACAGCCGCGACGTGAACCTGGTGCCCTTCGCCGGCGCCCGGCGTGTGTTCGGCTTCAACGGCCGCGTCAACGGCCCGCTCGACTGAGCCCCACCGCTTCCTGTCCGCTCCCCCACCATGCCCTACCGCATCAGCCGCCGCGCCTACGCCGAAACCTACGGCCCCACCACCGGAGACCGGCTGCGGCTGGCCGACAGCGAGTTGATCCTGGAGGTAGAGAAGGATTTCACCGTCTACGGCGACGAGGTGAAGTTCGGCGGCGGCAAGGTGATCCGCGACGGCATGGGGCAGGCCCAGACCTGCCGCGCCGCGGGGGCGGTGGACACGGTGATCACCAACGCCTTGATCCTCGACTGGTGGGGGATCGTCAAGGCCGACATCGGCCTGCGCGACGGCCGCATCGCCGCGATCGGCAAGGCCGGCAACCCGGATGTGCAGGAGGGGGTCGACATCGTGGTGGGCCCTGGCACCGAGGCGATCGCCGGCGAGGGGCACATCGTGACGGCCGGGTCCATCGATACCCACATTCACTTCATCTGCCCTCAGCAGATCGAAACGGCCCTGGCCAGTGGCGTCACCACGTTGCTGGGGGGCGGCACGGGCCCGGCCACCGGCACCAAAGCCACCACCTGCACCCCCGGCGCCTTCCATCTCGCCCGCATGCTCCAGGCCGCCGAGGGGCTGCCAGTGAACCTGGGCTTCTTCGGCAAAGGCAACGCCAGCACCCCGGAGGCGCTGGAGGAGCAGATCCGCGCCGGCGCCTGCGGCCTCAAGCTGCATGAAGACTGGGGCACCACCCCCGCGGCGATCGATTGCTGCCTCTCGGTGGCCGACCGCCTGGATGTGCAGGTGTGCATTCACACCGACACCCTGAACGAGGCGGGCTTCGTGGAGGACACGATCCGCGCCATCGGCGGCCGCACGATCCACACCTTCCACACCGAAGGGGCCGGCGGCGGTCACGCGCCGGACATCATCCGCATCTGCGGCGAAGCCAACGTGCTGCCCAGCTCCACCAATCCCACGCGCCCTTACACGCGCAACACCTTGGAAGAGCACCTCGACATGCTGATGGTGTGCCACCACCTTGATCCCCACATCCCCGAGGATGTGGCCTTCGCCGAATCGCGAATCCGCCGCGAAACGATTGCCGCCGAAGACATCCTGCATGACCTGGGCGCCTTCTCGATCATCGCCAGCGACTCCCAGGCGATGGGGCGGGTGGGGGAGGTGATCACCCGCACCTTCCAGACCGCCCACAAGATGAAGCTGCAGCGCGGCCCGCTGGCCGGCGACAGCGAACGCAACGACAACACGCGCCTAAAGCGCTACATCGCCAAGACCACGATCAACCCGGCAATCGCGCACGGCATCGACAGCCAGGTGGGTTCAGTGGAGGTGGGCAAGCTGGCGGATTTGGTGCTCTGGAAGCCTGGCTTCTTTGGAGTGAAACCGCAGCTGGTGCTCAAGGGAGGCTCGATCGTCTGGGCCCAGATGGGCGACGCCAACGCCTCGATCCCCACGCCGGGCCCAGTGCACGGACGGCCGATGTTCGCCGCCTTCGGCGCCGCCCTGGCCCCCAGTTGCCTCACCTTCGTGAGCCAGGCCGCCCTCGACGACGACCTGCCGCGACGGCTAGGCCTCAAGCGCTCCTGCGTGCCGGTGAGGAACACCCGCGGCGACATCGGCAAGACCGCTATGAAGAACAACGCGGCCTTGCCGACGGTGGAGGTGGATCCCCAGACCTACGAGGTGTTCGCCGATGGCGAACTGCTGACCTGCGAGCCGGCGGAGGTGCTGCCGATGGCCCAGCGGTACTTCCTGCTCTGACGGGCGGTCGCCCCTGTCCGGCAGGGCCGGCGCAGGCCTGCCGGAGTTTCGGTAACAATCATCACCGGGAGGCCCCCTCCTCGCGCAGCAGGATCCGCCCAGCAGAAAGACGCCATGTTCACCGAGTATCGCCCCAACCACGGCTACGACGAATACTTCAGCGGTGCGGACCAACCCCGGCAGGCCCTCAAGCCGCTGTTGTCGTCCCTGGGGGCGATGGGATTGGATCAACTCAACCACGACCACGCGGCGGCGGCGATGCTGCTCAAGCGGCTAGGAGCCACCTTCCGCCTCAACGACTCGGGCAGCCAGGGGGTGGAGCGCATCCTGCCGTTCGACCCCCTCCCCCGGCTGATCGGTGCTGACGATTGGCAGCGGCTGGAGAAGGGCCTGTTCCAGCGGCTGCAGGCGATCGACCTCTTCTTGGCCGACGTCTACGGCGAGGGGAAAATCATGGCCGATGGCGTCGTGCCCAGGGAGGACGTGGAAAGCTCCCAGGGCTGGCGACCCCAGATGCGCGGCGTCAAGCCACCCCTGGGGCGCTGGTGCCACATCTCCGGCCTCGACCTGGTGCGCGATGGCGAGGGCACCTGGCGGGTGCTGGAGGACAACCTGCGCTGCCCCTCCGGCGTGGCCTACTTCCTCGAGAACCGGCGGGTGATGAAGCGCATTTTCTCGAACCTGTTCCAGGGCCGCACCGTCCAGCCGATCGACGACTACGCCTCAAGGCTGCTGGAGACCCTGCGCGATCTGGCCCCCTGGACCGATTCCCCCCGGGTGGTGCTGCTGACACCCGGCGTTTACAACAGCGCCTACTTCGAGCACAGCTACCTGGCCCAGCAGATGGGCATCCCCCTGGTGGAGGGTCGCGATCTGATCTGCGAAGCCGGGCGGGTTTGGATGCGCAGCACCTCCGGCCTCGAGGCCGTGGATGTGATCTATCGCCGCATCGACGACGACTTCCTCGATCCAGCCGAGTTCCGACCGGACTCGATGCTGGGGGTGCGGGGGCTGCTGGCGGCGTTCCGGGCCGGAAGGGTGGCGATCGCCAACGCTCCCGGCACCGGCGTAGCGGACGATAAACTCATCTATGCCTATGTGCCGGAAATGATTCGCTATTATCTAGGCGAAACGCCAATCATTGAGAATGTGCCAACCTATCTCTGCGCCCGCCCCGATGACCGTGCCTATGTGCTCGCCCACCTCCACGAGTTGGTGGTCAAATCAGTGGCGGAAGCCGGAGGCTATGGAATGTTGATCGGGCCCCACGCCAGCCGCGAAGAGATTGCCATCTTTGCCTCGAAGATCGAACACGATCCACGCAACTTCATTGCCCAGCCAACGCTTGAGCTCTCCACGGTGCCGTCGCTGAGTGAAGGTGAGCTCTATCCCTGCCATGTCGATCTGCGCCCCTATGTGCTGCGGGGCAAGGGCGATTGGGTCACCCCCGGAGGCCTCACCCGGGTGGCCTTGCGCCGCGGATCGCTGGTGGTGAACTCCTCCCAGGGAGGAGGCTGCAAAGACACCTGGATCGTGGCCGAAGGCGGCAACGCAGACCGCAGCCATGCAGAGGTGGCTTCATGCTGAGCCGCGTCGCCGATTCTCTTTACTGGATCAACCGCTACATTGAACGGGCCGAGAACATCTCGCGCTTCGTCGAGGTGAGTGAGGCCATGGCCCTGGATTGTCCACCGGGCAGCGCCGAACCCTGGCTGCCGCTGATCGACGCCAGCGGCGTCCGCGATGAATTTGATGCCCTGTTCCCCAAGGGTCGCGCTGATGACGTGATCCGTTTTCTGGTGAACGCGCCGGAAAAT
>JBIIIX010000121.1:0-8477 GCA_044234415.1 Cyanobium sp. | reverse complement strand
GGCCTCAACTTCACCGGCCATCTCGGCGGGGTCCTCGACAGAACCGCCGCGGGAGCTCTGTGAGCCCAAGGCCGGCAAGCTGCGCAAGCGGATGATGAATCGCCTGTTGCTGCGCCAGGTGAACCTGGTCGACCAGCCGAATGGTCGATCCCGCCCGGCCGATGTGTGGATCGAAGCCGGATGCCTCAGGCGGATCGAGATGGCTTCCGGCTCAGAACGACCACCATCCTTTGCTGGGGCGGCCGCGGGGTGGCCCGACAGGACTGGGCCGGAGGGTTCCGAGCTCGACCCTCCCGTGTTCGAGCTCGATGGGTCGGGGATGTGGATGGGTCCGCCCCTGATCGATCCCCACAGCGTGCTGGAGGATCCCCAGCTCGGCAGGGCAGAGAACCTCGAAAGCCTGCGACGGGCTGCGGCGGCTGGTGGCTATGGCCATGTGGCTCTGCTTCCCTGGGCCGTGGATTGGCGAGATCGTCCCGAACGGCTGCGGCTGAGCTGGCCAGCGCCGATGCGGCTGCATCTCTGGGGAAGTTTCAACGCGGCGGAGAGCGACCAAGCCCTGGCCCCCCATGGCGATCAGCTTGAGGCTGGCGCGGTGGGCCTAGCCAGCGCTGATCGATTGCCGCCACTGGACCTGCTGGAGCGGGGCCTGCGTCTGGCCGAGATGGGACCGCGACCGGTGCTGCTCGCCCCCCGCGACGCCGCGCTGACCCAGCAGGGCTTCGTGCGGGAACGGGTGGAGGGGTTGCGGGCCGGTTGGCCCCCCGATCCGGCGTTGAGTGAAATGCTGCCGCTGCGACAGGCGCTGACGCTGCGGGAGGCCTTTCCGGAACTGGAGTTGCGCTTGATGAATCTCTCCACCGCTGAAGCTGTTGCGGCCTTGGAGCAGCATCCCGAGCGCCCGCCGACCAGTGTCTGCTGGTGGCATCTGGTGGCCGATAGCGGCCATCTGGACCCTTGCGCCGAAGGCTGGCGATTGGTGCCTTCCTTGGGGGGGCCGGGGGATCGCGAGGCGTTGATCGCCGCGCTGGCGGACGGCATCCTCAGCGCGGTGGCGGTCCACCATCTGGCCCTTGACGCGGAGGAGCGGCTGCTGCCACTTGATCAACGCCGGCCGGGTCTGGCTGGCCATGGGCTGGCCTTGAGCCTGCTCTGGCAGGAGCTTGTGGACCGCCGCCAGTGGCATCCGGAACGTCTCTGGCAGGTGCTCTGCTGGGGCCCTGCCACCTTTCTGGGCTTGACGGCCGAGCAAGTGGGGCTCGGGGAACACAGTTGGATCCTGTTCAATCCCGATCACACCTGGCGCTGGGATCGTTCCAGTTGCCCCTCTCTGGCTGCCAATCAACCCCTCTGGGGGGAGACGATCCGCGGAGCTGTGGTGGCTTCTGGGCTCAGCGATCCTGAGAGCTGGAAGCTCCCAGGGGGCCCATGGCGTTGAACGGGAAAAAGCGCCAAAAGGCCCGACCGATGATCTCGCTCTGAGGCAAAAACGGCCCCCCTGGCCAGAAGCGGCCGTCCCAGCTGTTGGCCCGGTTATCGCCGAGCACCAGCACATGACCCGGCGGCACCGTGACATCCAGGCTGCGGCAGGGACCCATGCCGCGGGCATCGACCGGGCAATACTTTTTGACATAGGTCTCGGCCAACGATGTGCCATTGATGCTCACCTGGCCGCGGGGGTTGACGCTGACGCGGTCGCCCGGGAGACCGACCACCCGCTTGATGTAGGCATCGCAGGCAGGCTGCTGGATGCCGCTGAGCGAGCCGATCACTGGCAGGTTGACCAGCAGGCAGTTCAGTGGGCCGCCCTGGCCGGGCTGCTTGAGCACCGGATCGAAATGATGGGGGGCGTGGAAAACCACAATCTCTCCACGCCTGGGCTGGCGCGATCGGTAGCTGAGCTTCTCCACCAGCAGGCGGTCCTGGAGCTGGAGCCCCGGCAGCATCGAGCCTGAGGGGATGAAGCGGGCTTCCACCAAAAACTGGCGAATGCCAAGGGCCAGCGCCAGGGTGATCAAGATGCTCCGCCAGAAACCCCAGGAATCCTCATCCTGGCCGGATTGACGCGGTGGCTTCGCAGGTTCAGAGCGATTGGGGTCGGGATCGCGGCCGGCGCCCTTCGAGCTGCTTTCCGGGGACTGGGGATCAGAGGAGCTCAAGGTCCCGGGGATGCGGCGTTGTCGGATCCTGGGCAGATTAAGCACCCACCCTGCCTGGGCCTCTATGGCGCGTCCCCGCTGGCATCGGCCATCCCCGCGCGCGAGCCATCGACTCGCGTTGATCTGGGATCGCTTCGTGGCGATCTGGGCCACGCTCAACCTGCTGTGGGTGGTGTTTGACATCAGCTACGTGCCGCTGCGCAGCTTCTGGCTGCAGCGCATTCTCTACCCGCTGCCCGCCGTGCCGCTGGCGGTCCCGTTGACTTTTCTTCCCGATGTCACCCCCTGGGTGGATCCGATCAAGGGGATTGAACCCCATCGCGAAACGCGTGCCTACCTGGCGGCCTTCGACCAGCTGGATCAGGCCATGGCCGGTCATCTGAGCGGCCAAACGCTCAGTCCGCAGCAGATCAAGCTGCTGCAGCACCAGGTGCGCCTCACCGGCGAGATGATCGAGACCAATCCGTTTCTGGGTTCGGGTGGATCGGGGACCCTGGAGCGGCTGAAGAACAGGATGCGCGATCGGGCTGGTCATGCCTCGGCTCGGCAGGCTGCCTCGCTGTTGCTCGGGCCCGGTTGGCTGGCGTCGCGAAGTTGGGATCAGGAGCGTCGGTTCTGGAAGGAGAGAATCCTGCCGCTGGTGGAGACCAACTATTGGCGATCGATCGATGAAAACGGTCAACCGACCGACAAATTCTGGCGCTACGACCTGCTGCTCTTCCAGAGCGTATTCCTGCTGGACATCGCCCTGCGCACCCTGCGTCTGCGCCGTCGGCTACCAGGACTGACCTGGAACCAGGCTCTACTGCGTCGCTGGATCGACCTGCCGCTGTTGCTGCCCTTTTGGCGGTTCCTACGTTTGCTACCGGTGTTGGAGAGGCTGCAGACCAGCGGCCTGATCAACCTCGAACCGCTCAGGGCCGTGATCTCCCGCTGGGTGGTGGCTTTGCTGGCGGTGGAGCTGTTTGAGGTGCTTGTGTTGCAGATCCTGGATGGCCTGCAGCAGATCATCCGCTCAGGACGCTGGCCGGCCCGCCTGCGCGGCCTGCGCAGCCACCAGTCCGTGTTGAGCAGCGATGGGCAGGAGCTCGTGGAGTTGCTGCGAATCTGGGCGCCCCTGTTGTTGGTTCAAGTGGCTCCGCGGTTGGCACCGGAATTGCAGGGGGTGCTGGGCCATGCGCTGCAGCAGAGCCTGGAGGTGGGAGTGGTGCCCGCCCCTCTGCGTCGCCTCCAGCCCCTACTGCGGATGGAACAGGGGCTCAGCCGACAGCTGGCGGCAGGGATGGTGGATAGCCTGCTGGATCTGAGCCGCAGCACCGGCGAGCGGCTGGGGCGACGGGATGATCAACAGCTGGATCTGCTGCGACGCTGCCTGGATCGGTTTTGGGAAGAGTTAGCGGCCGCCTTGGAGAGCGGCACCACTCTGCCGCGATCCCAGGAGCTGCTCTGCTCCGTGCTGGAAGAGCTGAAGGGCAACTATGTGAGCCAGGTGAACAGGGCCAGCATTGATGTTCTGATTGACGAGCTCGACCTTCTGATGACCCGCCAGGACGCGGCAGCAGCACGCAACGCCAACGTCAGCCCAGCCGTCAGCCCAGTAGCGCTTGCCACTCCTCCGGCTTGAAGCCGGTTAGCACCTCACCTTTGCAGCTGATCAGAAAGGGCCGCTTGATCAAACGTCCATCGGCCGCCAGGGCGGCGATCGCTTGGTCATCAGTCAGAGCCTTGACCTGTTCCGCACCAAGGGCCCTATAGCTCTGGCCGCTGGTGTTGAACAAGCGGGGGCGGCCAAGCTGGGAGAGGGCCTGGCGCAACTCTTGCGGACCAGGTGGGGAAGTTGTGATGTCGATGACGTCAATGTCCCGACCGGGCTGCAGGCCCCGAGCGGAAAGCCAGGCCAGGGCCTTCCGGCAGGTCGAGCAGCCCGCGTAACTGAACACTCGGAGAAGCGCTGCACGATCGGGCATGGAACCGCTCTTTGCCGGGGGGGGCGAAATCAGGGCCTGGCGATGGAACTTGGGAGGGTGATCAACGACGCTTCACAAGCGCTTTCAGGGCACCCACCAAGCTGTTGGAACCTTTGCCTACGCCGCCATCAGGCTTGGTGCGGATCGTCACGTCGCCGTTGACGCTGGTGCGGCAGCTGAGGCGATAGTTGGCGGGCCGATCCGCGAGGTAAACCTCCTCGACATCGGAGCGGGGCGAGAGGTTACGTGCTCCCTCAACCACCTCGACCACGCAGGTGCCGCACTGGCCTAAGCCGGAGCAGTTGTTGAGGTTGTTCAGGCCTGTATAGGGGTTGATGCCGGCATCGAGAGCTGCCTTGCGCAGGTTGGCGCCTTCGATGCAACCGACCTGCTGGCCTTCCTTTTCAAAACGGATGGTGGGCACGGCCGATGTGGGGGGATAGGCGCCGCCAACCCTAAGGCACGCGGCCCCCGCGCTTTGCGCCAGGTGGCAGGTGCCAACCGCCTGAGAGGGCTGGTTAACAGCGCCTAGAGTTTGGCAAGACGGGTGGGGAGGGTCACTGTGAGTGTGGAAGCGGGTGTGGGAGCGGATGTGGAAGCGCCAGGGGCAGGACCTCGCCCCGATCCGGTCGCGATGGCTGTACCCCGAGCTGATGCCGTGGGCGTGCCCAATGGCGCAGCCTCGAATCCGCAAACGCCGCCAACACACGAACCGACCGCTCCGGTTCGAGGCGCCAGCGTTGGGGCCTACGACCATCTTGTCCCCGCGATGATTCCCGGCTACGCCAGCCTGGCGCGCCTGGCCGTCGCCCTGCTGGCCGAATCCCCTCTTGCCGCCGCCCAAGGGGCTTCGGTGCTGGTGGCGGGCTGCGGCACCGGCGCCGAGCTGCTGGAGGCCCATGCTCAGCGGCCAGACTGGCTCCTGACGGGGCTCGATCCCTCGGAGGCCATGCTCACCCTGGCTCGGGAACGGCTCGGCCCAGACGTCGCCATCGACTGGTGCTGCCGGAAGGTGGAGGAGGTCGCGGCGGACCAACCCTGCTTTGATGGCGCCCTCGCGGTGCTGGTGCTGCAGTCGCTGCCGGATGATGGAGCCAAGCTGGGGTTTCTGGCCGCCCTTGCCGGTCTGTTGCGGCCCGGCGGCCAGCTGGTGTTGGTGGACCTGATGCAGGCCGAGCGCTCACCGTTGCAGGAACAGGTGTCGCGGGCCTGGCATGGCTTTCAGCGGGCCAGCGGTCTGGAGGACGTTTCGGGAGCTGCCGGTGCGGCATTGGGAGACGCCTGGCATCCAATCGGCACTACAAGGCTGACATCGCTATTAAATGCCGCCGGGTTTGGCGATCCCGCCTTGATCTTCCAGGCCTTGAATTTCGCCGGCTATCTCAGCCAGCGCCGCTCCTGATCGCCCTGGCTCTGAATGGCAGCGCCGTGCAGGCACGCTGGTATAGGGCCGCGGGTTCCGCACGGCAGGTGGCTGGCCCTGGCCAGGCCCACATGTGTGAGAACGGCTGGCTCTTCAAGGGCCACAGCAGACGCATTTCTCCTTTCGCGAAGCCGTTGATTGTGTGCAACGACGATGTTGAGCAGGCGTGATGATCAGGCAGCGGGGCGGGAGTGGGCGTGGGGCTGGGGCAGGGGGTGAAGCTCCGATGGAGCCGGGGAGCCATGGAGATGGGCCTTAATCTGGCGCAATTCCTCGAGGATGGAAGAGAGAAGTTGCTGCGTTGCGGTTGAAGGGGAATTGAGAACCTCAACCGTGACCTCTTTGATACGCAACACGTCGCGAGCGAAACGAGCGACCTCGTTAGGATGGAACAACAAAGGATCTTTTTGATCGCTCCGGTATTCAGGATTAAGCTTGCGAGGGTTGAAAGGCGGATTGAGATTGCGCGGATCGGTATTTGTATATCGATAAACGGACGCCCGTGAACGATTGAGAGACTTCTGAACCTCTTCAATCCCGATTAACACATCAGCGGAATCGCCCGCCGGCGCGGCCTGTGCTGTCAAGGAGCTGATCCCGCTTAGCCCAGGCGACTGGACGACGACTCCAGATGGACTACCGGCAGCGGATGGGAGAACTCCAACGGGCTGACCGGAACTGGCAAACATGAGTCTTGACTGAGAATGCTTGGAATCGTCGCCTGACATTAGCAGGGTTGGCGTGATGTCGCCTGTTGTGACGGTCACCGAGTTCCAATCCCTTGATGGTGGCCGCGGTGATATGGTCTGCGGCTGTGGTCATCTGGGTCCGATGCGCGTATCGCGCTTGATGCTGGTGACGCTGCGCGACGTTCCAGCCGATGCCGAGATCATCTCGCATCAACTTCTGTTGCGCGGCGGTTTCATTCGACGCGTTGCGGCAGGGGTGTACGCCTACCTGCCGCTGCTCTGGCGGGTGCTGCAGAAGATTTCCGCGATCGTACGGGAAGAGATGATGGCGGTAGACGCACTGGAAACGCTTCTGCCTCAGTTACAGCCTGCCGAACTGTGGCAACGCAGCGGCCGCTGGACTGGCTACACCGCAGGAGAGGGAATCATGTTCCACCTCCACGATCGCCAGGGGCGCGAGCTGGGATTAGGGCCAACCCACGAAGAAGTTGTGACAACCCTAGCCAGCGAAATCCTGCGATCCTACCGCCAACTCCCGGTTTGTCTCTACCAAATTCAAACCAAGTTTCGAGACGAGATTCGGCCTCGCTTCGGTCTGATGCGGGGCCGCGAATTCATCATGAAAGACGCTTATTCCTTTCACGCTGGAGAGGCGGATCTGCGTCAGTACTACATCCGCATGGACGGGGCCTACCGGCGCATTTTCCAGCGCTGCGGTCTGCAGACCGTTGCCGTTGAGGCCGACAGCGGTGCGATTGGCGGTTCCGCCAGTCAAGAATTCATGGTGACTGCTGACGCCGGCGAGGATTTGATTCTGACCAGCAGCGAGGGCGACTACGCCGCCAACCAGGAACGGGCCGTCTCGATGGCGGCGGATGCCGTGCCTCTTGGCGCGGGAGCGCGATCGGGGGGGCGAGGGGAGCGAGTCGCCACACCCGCCGCGAGCTCAATCGAGCAGCTTGAGCGGCTTCACGGCTACCACCCCTCCCAGATCGTCAAGGTGTTACTGCTATTGGCACGCCTCGCCTCTGGTCTGCACCAGCCGCTGCTGGTCTGCCTGCGGGGTGACCAGTCGCTGAACGCGGTGAAGCTCGGCAATGCCGTCACCAGGCAGCTGGGCGAGGAGCATGGGGCCCTGCTCGGGATTGAGCCGCTGACCGCCGAGCTGGTGCGGCAATGGAGCCTGCCCATCGATTTGGCCCAGATCCCCTTCGGATTCCTCGGACCTGATCTGGAGGATGGGAGCCTGCTGATCACGCAGTCCGTCTCCGGCAGCGGCCCTGCCGCCCCGGCGGGTCAGGCCACTCCTCAGGTCACTCCTCAGATGGCTGCGAACTTCCTGCGCCTCGTCGATACCACGGCGGCGGACCTGCCCAGCTTCGTTTGCGGCGCCAACCAAATTGACGCCCATCGCGTCGGGGTCACCTGGAGCGGACTGGCCATCACCCCGGAACCACAGGATCTGCGGGCGGCCCAGTGCGGCGATCGCTGCGTTCACGACCCATCCCAACTGTTGCAAGCCACCCGCGGCATCGAAGTGGGACACATATTCCAGCTCGGTCGCAAGTACTCGACGGCCCTGGAGGCCTGCTTCACCAGCGAGGCGGGCCAGGTGGAGCCCCTCTGGATGGGCTGCTACGGCATCGGCGTCTCCCGTCTGGCCCAGGCCGCCGTGGAGCAGCATCATGACGCCGACGGCATTCGCTGGCCTGTGCCGATCGCCCCGTTCGAGGTGATTGTGGTGATCGCCAATCTGCAGGATCAGAACCAGTGTGCTCTGGCTGAGACCCTGTATCTCCAGTTGCAGGCGGCTGGCCTGGATGTCCTGCTCGATGATCGCCCCGAGCGCGCCGGCGTGAAGTTCAAAGATGCCGACCTGATCGGCATCCCCTGGCGGATCGTGGTGGGGCGTGGCGCCGCGGAGGGGGTCGTTGAGCTGGTGGACCGCAGCGGCGGATCCAAGCCCCAAGAGCTTGCGGCAGCTGACGTCGTGCCGGCCATAGCCGAGATGATCCGGCCCCAACGCCTCGGTCTGCAGCCTGGCTGATTCACAGTGGTGTGAGGCCTCCGACCAGGCGGCCTAGAATTAGACGGTACGCCTTCCTTGCCTTGATCGCCTTCCTGCGTCGGCTGCTGGTTCGCCCTGCCCTCGTCCTGCTGCTGCCGCTCTCTCTCTGGCTGGGCCTCTCCCTGAGCGCCTGCAGCTCCTCCAGCCTGCTCAGCGGCAACTATGTGAACG
>JBIIIX010000120.1:0-8496 GCA_044234415.1 Cyanobium sp. | reverse complement strand
GCGATCTTCCGGAGTTGGGGCAGCTGCCGGAAGATGAGCAGGAGCGCCAGGCATTGGTGTTGTACGTGAATCCACGCCAAGCCAAGCGCCAGTGCGGGCGCAATCAGCGGGTGATCCGCATCCCCGACATCCAGGTGTTCGAGCTCACGGCACCCAAGCTGGTGGCCCAGGGCATCACCCGGGTTGTGGTGGAGGGTTCGCTCTTCGCCTTACCGGGCTGTTGAGGGTAGGCGCGGCCCAGGGAGTGCCGGATCGCTGAGGGCATCGTCGCCGCTCTCCATTTGATCCTCAGGCCATGCCTCGGCTCACGAGGCCACTGCTCACAAGGCCTCGGCTCACAAGGCCACTGTTCACGATGCCTCGGCCCACGCCGAATCGTTCGTCGTGCAGCTGAACCTGGCTGCTGCACTGGTGGGGGGAGATCCGGCTGGCCCAGGTGGTCGGCCGGGAGTTGCCCAGAGAAGCTGATCCCAGCCGGAATGGGTTGTTCGCTCAAGCTGGCTCCCCCACCGGTGGTACGCGGGCTTAGTCGTCGCCGTTCTCCGCGGAGAGACCACCAGCACCCAGCATCGCCATGGCGCTGCCACCGCTGATCATGCCGGCCGCCAGCGCCAGCCCCACCAGAAAGCCACTCGGCAAAGGCACGGTGCGGGCGAAGCCCAGGCGCAGGCTGGGTCGATCCTCGAGATTTTGGGCGCCGAGGCACAGCACCAACAGCAAGACACCGGCGGCGAGCCAGGTGGAGCACAACAAGCGAAGCCGCAGCAGCATCGTCTCTGATGGTTTGGGTTCAGTTTGACCCGTCCGCGGCAGGCCCCCGCGCGGCAGGCCCCTTCACGGCAGGCCCGTCGCCGAGGCTGTCCTCCGAGCGGACTGCGGAATCCGCGTTGGCGGGGTGCTCGGGCTGGTGATCGGCGGCCTCCCCACGGACCTCGCCGCCATCAACACCGCCATCTTCGCCAGGGTCAACGTTGTGGAGCAAGGCGTACAGCACCCGTCTCGACTGGCCGCTGCGTTCGGCCAGCTGCCGGCAGGCTTGCGAGCGGGTCAGGCCCGTGCCGATGAGCTCCAGCAGCTCCCGCCGCAACGTCGGCTCATCCCAAACCGCCAGCGAGGGCTCGGGGGCACCGGCCAGCACGAGGGTGCATTCCCCTTGAGGGGCCACGCGTTGGAAATGCTCCAACACGGCCGCGACGCTAGGGCCGAGATGTTGCTCGTGGCGTTTGGTGAGTTCGCGGGCGAGATGCAAGGGCCGATCGCCCCAGATCTCCAGCAGGTCTTCCAGCAGGGCCACCAGGCGATGGGGAGCTTCGAACAGCACGAGGGTGCGCGGTTCCTGGCGTAGGGCCTCCAGGCGTTGGCGCCGCTGGGGAGCGCGGGGCGGCCGGAAACCCTCAAAGCAAACGCGACCGCTGGGGAGGCCGCTGCCCACCAGCGCCGTGGTCAACGCCGAGGGACCGGGGATACAGCGCACGCCATGCCCCTCGGCGCGGGCGGCCGCCACAAGCGCCTCGCCGGGATCGGAGATGGCCGGCAGCCCCGCGTCGCTGATCAAGGCCAGGGATTCGCCGGCGGCCAAGGCCTGGAGCAGGGTGGGTAAGCGTTGGGCCTGGTTGTGTTGATGGAAGCTGATCAGGCGGGAACGGATGCCGAGGCGATGCAGCAGCAGTCCGCTGTGGCGCGTGTCCTCGCAGACGATGCGGTCAGCCCCGGCCAACACCCTGCGGGCTCGGGGGCTGAGATCGTCAAGGTTGCCGATCGGTGTGCCGACCACATAGAGACAGCCCGACTGGGGTTCAGCGCCAGCGGGATGGCTGGGCTCCGGTCCCAATTGGAACCCGTCGCCCGCGGTTGATGCGCTAGCACGTGGACAAGGCGGCTTGGCGTCCGCAGGGAAGGCTGAAGATGCTTCGCGCCGCGGGGGGTGATCACGGTTGGGCACTGACCAGCTCCACGCGGCAAAGGATAGCTTATGCTAATGACTATTGTGCCGCACTGTAAATGATCTCGCTGTGTGGGCTTGTGTTTTGCAAACGACAGTACAATTGGAGCGCCGACTCTCGAACGGAAGTGGCCAGTGGCCCATGATGATGCGCTGCGTCTCCGCTGATGAACCGCTGTTCGTTGAAGGCTCGATCGAGGCACGAACCCTGCCAACGCCAAGCCCGAAAGTTGAGAAAGCCAGCAAGGCTGGTTGCGGATTTCCGGCCGGCCAGCGTGGCGATCACAACTTAAGCTAGAGCCACAAAAGGCACTGCCTCAATCATGAACTTAATCAGCTTAATGATTGCCGTTTCCATGATGTCGATTGGCACGCTGGTTTCGGCCTATTTTCTGATCGAACCACCCCTGGCTCTCTTCAGGCTGAGTGGCCAGGCTGATGCGGAAACGATTGTTGAGACTTTGCGCCTAAGAGCCTTAAGGGGAAAAAGAATTCAACCTATGAAGACTGGTGGCACCATTACCTCTGTGAACCTGGTGGAGCCGGAGCCGGGACAACCGACAGAAACCCTGAACATTCCCAGCACATGCACGATGACGGAACCATTTGGTTCCGGTCTCGGCGTGACGATCATCTGCAAGGGTACCGGCTATGAATCAGATTCTCGCCAAGCTCGCTTTCGCTCCAGCCAGACGGTGTTAATCGGTGGCTATCCTTGTGAATCGGATTTGTTTCCCTCCCCTTGTCCCCCCTCCCCCTAATGCTCAAAAATAGGTCTGGAATAAAAACGCCTCAAAGCGGCGCACTTCATGGATTCTGCCAAATGAATGGCGAAATAACTGCATGCAAGACGCAATCTGCGCTCAAAGCCTCTACGGCACCCAGAGGCGAAAACGAGACAGGCCGATGGAGACCCGTGCAAGCATCTGGGGAAGAAGATCCACCGGCCATGAATTTGAAGCGGAAAAGGCGGTCGAAACCATGGCCAAGCTCCGACTCAAGCGATCAAGCCCGAAGAAGTTCGCCGCAAGCCTCTCGCAGTCAAGGCTTGTAGAGGGGTTGCCAAGCCTCACCGGAGCTGCCCGCCGCAGCGCCGGTTGGGTGGCACACAACAGCGTCAAGCGGGAGAAGACCTAAACCTGGAGGGGTGTAGGTGTTTTTAGGCTTTGGACTGCACGCGACATCTGTAGAGCCCCCCAAGAGGTCATTCCTACAGGCAATGGCTGCAGCAATCGTGTTCGTGTTCGGGCTGTCAACGACACACTTCCGAATCGCGATCGCAGCCGCCTCTGAAGCAGCATAAATACTCTTTTGTCGTTGCGTTTTGATCGGTGTCAACGCCAGGGTGGAAATTGCGGTGGCCATCATGGCTGAAATGACCACCGCAATCAAGACTTCAAGGATTTGTACCATGACACGCACCATCTGCTGCATCCATACTAGCAGCTTTGGCCCGTGTGGCCCGGCAGGGGTCTTGGTGCAACTGCGCACGTCGTCAGCATCGAAGCCACGGCGGCCCGGCCGCTTGGCAAACCGCGAGCCCCGCCCCTGAGATTTTCCTCAGGCGAGTGGCCCGCTGGCGGCCACTCGCCGCGCGAGAATGCCCCCAAGAGCACCAGATGATTGACAACGTATCTTGCGATCGATCGCGTAACAAGATTGGTGTCTGTGAAGTTGAATCGAACCAGTTCACCGCCGCATACGTTGCGGCGCCCGGCCGGTGGACTCAGCTGCGAACCGTGTCACTGCCGGGCTAACCACCACTCCACATCTGAACCCCACGCCACCGCTGAACAGCACCCCACCGCTGAACAGCCCAGCCCCGCGGCGGGCCATGGTTCTGAATCCCTTGCCCAGCCTGATTCGCCCTAGCGATGATGGCAGGTTCGGCAGCCGTACAGCCGGCTTGCAGATCAGGATTTAGCTTGCGGCTGGCCTGATGTCTCCCAATTGCCATGCCTGTTACCCCCGACCTGCCGGCCGGCGTCAGCGTGGAGCCAGTGCTGGCGGCGCTGCGGCCCTTGGCCTGGGGTGCCGCGGACATCCTGCGGGCCTACGCCCGTGGCCTGCAGCCTCCCTTTGGCTTCGACAAAGCGCTGCAGATTCAGGAGGGCGGCGATGGCCCGGTGAGTGCCGCCGATCTGGCGGTGAACCGCTGGCTGCTCGAGGGCCTGGACCAGGCGTTCCCCCATGCCCCTTGGGGCCTGTTGAGTGAAGAATCCGCCAAAACCGACACGCCAGCGCCGACCGCAGCCAGCGCCCAGGCCCCGTTAGGCAATGACTGGCTGTGGATCCTCGATCCCCTGGATGGCACCCGCGATTTTTTGCAGGGCACCGGCGAATACGCCGTGCATCTCGCCTTGGTGCGGCACCAGCGACCGGTGTTGGGCGTGGTGTTGCTGCCGGAAGCCGAAGAGCTTTGGCTAGGCCTCTTGGATCGTTCGGGTCACGGCGGCGAAGCCTGGTGCGAGGGCCGGGACGGCGAGCGACGACCCGTGCGGTTCAGCAACCGCGCTAGCGCCCGAGAGCTGGTGCTCGTGGCCAGCCGCAACCACCGCGATCAACGCCTGGAGCGACTGCTGGCGGCGTTGCCCTTGGCGGAACGCCGCTCGATGGGCAGCGTTGGCGGCAAAGTCGCCACGATCCTGCGTGGCGAGAGTGATCTTTACATCTCCCTCTCCGGCCGCAGCGCCCCGAAGGATTGGGATATGGCCGCTCCCGAGGCGGTGCTACGGGCGGCGGGAGGCCAGTTCAGCCATGCCGATGGCCGTCCCTTGCTGTACAACACCGGCGACCCACGTCAGGCGGGCTGCCTGATTGCCAGCCACGGTCTGGCCCATGGGGAGATCTGTGCTGCGGCGGCCACGGCCCTGGCCAGCATTGATCCTGGCTTTGCCGTTTGAAGGGGCCGCCGAGCCAGATCGCGTTCCCACGGGACACGCTCAGCTGGGAACCGGCGCCGTTCAGGCCGGCACTGGCTCCTGTTGGGGAACGCCCCTGAGGGTGAGGTTGATGCGACCGCGGTTATCGATCTCGCGCACCCGCACGGTGACGTGATCGCCCACATTCACCACATCCTCCACCTTCTCGACCCGCGCCTCGGACAGCTGGGAGATGTGGATCATGCCCTCCTTGCCGGGAAGGATTTCGACGAACGCCCCGATCGGGATCACCCGGGTGACGGTGCCGCTGAACATTTCCCCTTCGCTGACGCGGCGGGTGAGGCCTTCGATGATGCGTTGGGCTTCCTCGGCGGCGGCGCCGTCGTGGCTGGCGATCGTGACGATGCCGCCATCTTCAATGTCGATCTTGGTGTTGGTGCGCTCCGTAATCCCCTTGATCGTGCGGCCTCCGGGGCCGATCACCGTGCCGATCAGTTCCGGATCAATGCGGAAGCTGAGCAGGCGCGGGGCATGGGGCGAGAGGTTGGAGCGGGGCTTATCGATCGCCTCCAACATCTTGGCGAGGATGTGAAGCCGCGCCGGCCGGGCCTGGTTGATCGCCTCGGCCACGCTGGCCACCGCCAAACCGGTGATTTTCATATCCATCTGCAGGGCGGTGATGCCCTTCTCGGTGCCGGCCACCTTGAAGTCCATATCGCCGAGGAAATCCTCGATGCCCTGGATATCCGTGAGGATGCGCACCTCCTCTCCCTCCTTAATGAGGCCCATGGCCGCGCCGCTGACCGGCGCCTTGAGAGGGACGCCGGCATCCAACAGGGCAAGGGTGCTTCCGCACACCGATCCCATGGAGGTGGAGCCATTGGAGCTCAGGCACTCGGACACCACCCGCAGCACGTAAGGGAACGATTCCTTGCTCGGTAGCACCGGCACCAGAGCCCGTTCCGCCAGGGCCCCGTGGCCGATCTCGCGGCGGCCGGGGGAGCGCATCGGCCGGGTCTCGCCTACCGAGTAGGGGGGGAAGTTGTAGTGGTGCAGGTAGGTCTTCTCGGTGGAAGGGTTCAGATCGTCCATCTCCTGGGCATCGCTGGGCGTGCCGAGGGTGACGGTGGACAGCACCTGGGTGAGCCCGCGCTGGAACAGGCCTGAACCATGCACGCGGCGCGGCAACACGGCCACGGCGGCGCTGATCGGCCGCACCTCATCGAGTGTGCGGCCATCCACGCGCTTGCCCTCCTTGAGGATCTGCTGGCGCATCAGCTTCTTGGTGAGGCCCTTGTAGCTCGTCGCCAACAACTTGGCGTTGCCACTCAGCGCCTGCCGCACCGGATGATCATCGGCTAGAGACTGAATGGTGGCGTTGACCTGATCCTTGATGGCATCCAGACGGGAGTCGCGTTCGGCTTTTTGAAGCGTGAACTCGCTCAACACTGCCCCGATCGCCTTGTCGCAGTTGCTTTCCAGGAATGCCGGCACGGTGGGATCGGTGACGCGCTCCTCCGGCGGCTGATGCTTGATCTCCAGCTTGTCGAGGATGCTGAGCTGGGCTCTGATCAGTTCGCTGACGGCTTCGTAGCCGAAATCGATCGCTTCGATCACATCCTGCTCAGGCAACTGATTAGCGCCCGCTTCAACCATCACCACCCCTTGGGGGGTTCCCGCAACCACGAGGTCGAGTTCGCTGCGCTCGATCTCCCGGTAGCTGGGGTTGAGCACGAAGTCGTCGCCCAGCAGGGCCACCCGCACGGCCGCCATCGGACCGTGGAACGGAATTCCAGCCAGCAGGGTGGCCAGTGAGGCGCCGCTGACCGCCAACACATCCGGCGGCACCCGCTCATCGAGCGACATGCAGGTGGCCACCACCTGGAGGTCATCCCGGAGCCAGGTGGGGAACAGGGGACGCAGGGGCCGATCGATCAGGCGCGCGATCAGCGTGGCGCGCTCGGGGGGCCGGGATTCCCGACGCATGAAGCTGCCGGGGATGCGTCCGGCGGCGTAAAGCCGCTCTTCGTAGTCGCAGGTGAGGGGGAGAAAATCAACACCCTCCCTTGGGTTGGATCGGGTGGCGGTGACCAGCACAGCCGTGTCTCCGCATTCGATCATCACGGAGCCTCCCGCCTGGGGGGCAAAGCGTCCGCAGGTCAGTCGGATCTCCCGACCATCGAAGGAGATCGACTGGGTTTGTCCTTGCACGAGGCGTTATGTCTGTTTTTTGTCAGCTCCCATCTTCGCATCCGACGGGGGCCAGGCGTGGGACTCCAGGCTGTCGTCGCCGAGGCGCAAGCGGGCGGGGCGGCAACGGGCGCGGCGCAGCTGGTTGGTATAATCTGCATCACTGATGCTGAAGCAGCCGAAACGCTCCAGGTTCGGGTTGCTTAATTGCACATCAAACAAGCCAAAGCCACCCCATTCCAGGGCGGCGGTCAGCTCAACCAGCAGCACGTTGCCGGCGTTCGGGCGGAGATGGGCCATCGATTCACCGATCCAGCATCGGCCGATGGCGATGCCCAACAGCCCCGCCGCCAACGTGCTCCCCTGCCAGGCTTCAACGCTATGGGCAAAGCCGGCGGCATGCAGCCGCTGATAGACGGCGGCCAACTGGGGGCTGATCCAGGTTTCGGGCCGATCGGCGCAGGCGGCTACCACCGCGCTGAAGGCCTGGTTGAGGCTGAGCCGAAAGGGTCGTGCACGCAGCAGGCGCCCGAGTGAACGGGATGCGTGCAAGCTGCCATCAAGAGGAAGCAGAGCCCTTGCACGGCTGCGATAAAGCCGCAATGGGCCGTAACGTTGGCCTTGCCGAGGCTGAGCCATTGGGAACCAACCTTCGGCGTAGGCCCCGACCAGGGATCGAAGGTAGCCCTCCTCCAACGGCTGCGGCTCCGACGGGGACACGGGTTGGATGGGATGGGACCCCGAAGCCAGGCGACGGGGTCAGCCGGGATCACCAGCTCGACTTGACCACGCCCGGCAGCTCGCCACGGTGGGCCCGCTCGCGCAGCTGGTTGCGGCAGAGGCCGAAATCGCGATACACACCGCGGGGTTTGCCGGTGGCCCAGCAACGGTTGCGTAGCCGCACGATGGCGCTGTTGCGGGGAAGGGCCTGGAGTTTGCGGTGGATCTCCAGCCGCTGCATCGGATCGGGGGCTCCATCAAGGGCCTCCTTGAGGGCAGCGCGCTTGGCAGCGAAACGGTCCACGAGTTTGCGGCGCTTCACATCCCGCGCGATCATTGACTTTTTCGCCATGCGGCAGCAGACCGTGTTTCTGAGATGATGTCAGATCCTAGCTGGCGAGCCGCTGAGGACCGTGCTCCAACGGCTTGAACGCCGCGAGTCTGTGGATCAGCGGCGCGGCAGAGCTGGGGTTCAGGGGAGGGTTGGCACGGCTTCCGCCCAGGTGCGGCCTAGCGGGCCAGCAGTTGCTGGACCACAGGCAACTGGGATGTGTCCTTGACGATCAGGATCAGACTCAAGCCCACCAAAAACACGAAGCCGGATTGCAGAAAGGCCGTCTGAAAGTGCATCGGCAAGGGGCGACCGCGCAGGCCCTCGATCAGGAGGAGCAGAAACTGGCCGCCATCCAGCAACGGCAGCGGCAGGGCATTGAGCACCGCCAGGTTGATCGAGATCAAGGCGGTGAACATGAACAGGCTGCT
>JBIIIX010000119.1:0-8542 GCA_044234415.1 Cyanobium sp. | reverse complement strand
CATTGCCGAAGCGATTCAATCGTTAAAGGCCGAACGCGTTCTCGACTATGGCGGCGGATTCGGAACGCTTGCGCGCTTGATCACCGAGCTATCTCCAAACTGCAAGGTCGACATCCTCGACCCCTATCCACCCCAACATGGTATCGCAGTTAGCAAGGAAATTCCAGCCATACGGTTCATTTCGTCCGCAGAAGACCTGACCTATGATGCGCTTGTTTGCACAGACGTGCTCGAGCATGTGCATGACCCCCTGATTCCGCTTGCGGAGATGGTTCGCAAAATCAAGCTGAATGGCCAGCTGATTATATACAACTGCTTCTACCCATTGATCAAATGTCACCTGCCTTCCACGTTTCACTTCCGTTACAGCTTTGATCAGTTCTGTTCCCTGCTGGGGCTGAGCAAGACCGGCATGACCAGCGGACCGCATGCCTCCATATACACAAAGCAGGCCATCATTACACCAAATTGGCCAGAGCTGAGAGAGCAGGAGAAGTTCTCGATCATTTCCTATGGTATAAATCAGTGGCGACAACAGCATCCTGATGCAAATGTATTGCAACAGAGATTGCATCTGCTCACAGCATTCCCTTCCTACTACCCACTAAAGATCAAACGCCGAGCCCGGCAACTTTTAGGTCGTTAATCGGACGTGCATCTGTAAATTGATCGCCTTGCGTCTGATCATGCCCCTGGATTGGCTGACCAGCCAAATCTGACAATCTAATATTGTCACAGCCTGGGATATTAGCAGATTGATCACAAACAAGGGTGGGGTTAGCTATATGCAGCTGGGGCGAAAGGGGGGAGCAATCGTGATGGCAAGCGGATTCAGCCACCCATCATTGTCTCCAGCCCATGGATGCCCTCGTAGAGCAGGTAGGCGGCGATCAAGAGAGCCAGCACGCCCACCAGCGATTCAGCACGGTGCTGCAGCCATTGCTCCAGCCGCACGATCGGCTCACGGATGGCCCCGGCGCTCAGCACCCAGGCCAGGGGCGGCAGCAGCATCAGCGAACTGGCCATCAGGGCGTAAAGGCCGGTGATCTCCACATCGGCCTGCAGCCCGGGGTGATTGATCAGCAGCAGGCCCGCCTGCTTGAGGTAGAACACCAGATTCTCCGGCGTCAGCAGGGCGCCGCCGGCGCCGAGCAGCACCAGCAGCAGGTCGCCGGCCTCCGGCAGGCGGTTCATCAGCCGCAGGGCCATACCCTCCTCACCGATCGTGGCCTGGGGCGTGAGTTGATACAGGCCGAGGGCGAGCAGGCCGCCGGCGCCGAGCAGGTCGATCAGCACCTGCTCGCGGGCGCCGTGCTCAAGGCTGATCGAGAATTCCGTGCCGAGGAGCATCAGCAGGGTCACCGCCAGCACATTGGCGAGTGTCCAGCCGAGCACGTAGGCCATGGAGCGCCGCAGGGGGTTGCGCCCCAGCAGCAGCAGGGTCACCACGCCGATATGCAGCGGGCTGAAGGCGATGCCGATCCCAAACAGCGAGGACTGGGTCAGCAGGGTTGGACTCATGGGCGGCAGCAGGCTGCGGGCCGAGGACCCGGAGCTTCGACCCTACCGAGGCCTGCGGGTCTGCTGCGCCAGCGGTTGCGCTGTGGCGAGCCCTGTGGCGGGCGCTGGTGGGCGGGCCGTCCTGATCCAGACCAGCGAGGGCGATGGTGGGCAGGGAGGGGATTCCCGCCTCGGTGTCGGGCATGAAGGCTGTCATGCGCCAGGGAATGAAGGAGGGAAGGCCACCGGGCTTGGGCGGCCGGTGGCTCTGGCGGTTGGCGATGACCAGCTGATCAGCCCAGGCCTGGAGGATCAATTGGGCCTCATGCTCGGCAGCGGCAACCAGCCAGTGGCGGTGGATCTTCAGGTGATCGGCCACAGGCAAACCTTCTTCTCGCCTGCGGGGCAGGGCCGTTTCGATGGGTTGCTGACGAACGCCGAATCGGGAGCAGCCTGGGCGGTGCTCCACCTCCACAGCTCCTTGATCACCCCATTCGACAAGGGGTTGAGCGGGGAGTTGCTGCTGATGATGGCCAGCAACAACACCTACCTGCGCCGCTATGTGAACGGTTGGCTCAGCCAAGCGATCGCTCGCGGCGGCTTCCAGCGATTGTTCGACCACTGGATCCTGCAGAAGAGCTGACTTAGGGGCGGCTCACCCAATCGGCGGCGTTCAGCAGGGGGAACAGGCGATCCTCGGTCTGCACAGCCTCCAGCCAACCCTCTGGCAGGGGGGTGTTGTTGTTCAGCGCATCCATCAGCCGCCAAAACCGATCGAGGTGGCGCTCGATTCGCTCCCGCGCCAGATCTGTGGTGGTACCTGCCCTCAGGATGAAGCTCCAATCAGAGCTCTGCAGCAGAAGCAGCTCACGACCCGCCTGGCTGAGCAGCTGGCGCTGCAGCGGGCTGCCCACGCCGCGGTTCACCCGGGACACCATCGCCCGAGACGCCCGTTGCCATTCCGGCACCACCCAGGCATTGGTTTCGTTGAGCCAGTAGTTGTGGTAACCACCCTGCCCCCAGCTGGAGGGGGAGGGACGGCAGACCTGCAGCTGCGGCTCCTGGCTGAGCACTTCGCGCAGGTGCGTGAACCGCAGCCCCAGCCCTGGCCCCTGGCGGAACAGCTCCGCCAGGAAGCCCGGACCCTCAAACCACCAATGGCCGAACAGTTCGGCGTCGAACGGGGCCACCAACAACGCCGGCCGGTCGATGGTGCCGGCGAGGGAGCTCAACTGGCGGCAGCGTCCCGCCAGATAGTCGGCGGCGTGCTCCCGCAAGCGTTCAGCGGCCCGCTCCGGGGCGTATGGCTGCTTGGCCTCAAGCGGACAGCCCTGGGCGGTGACGCGATGCAGCTTCAGCCCGAGCGGGCGCCGGCTGTTGATCCCGATGGCCGTCAACTGCTCCTCGCTGAGGTCCCAGCCCAGGTCGCGGTGAAACTCCCGGTAGGCCCCATCGCCTGGATACCCCTGGCTGGCGCTCCACACCGGCAGGGTGGCATCGCTGTCGCGGGCGAAAAACGCCACGCCCCCTGGGGAGCAGATCGGCGCATACACCCCGTAGCGCGGCCGGGGCAGGGCATGGAGCAATCCGTGACCATCCAGCAGGCTGTAGCGCAGGCCGCAAGCGGTCAGCTGCCGGTCCAGATCCTCGTAGTAGGCGCATTCCGGCAACCAGATGCCGAGGGGTCGCTCCCCGAGCAGGCGTTGGTGCTCCCGTGCGGCGGTGAGCAGCTGGGCGCGCACGGCCTCCGGACAATCGCGCAGCAGCGGCAGATAGCCATGGGTGGCGGCGCAGGTGATCAGATCGAGCACCCCTTGCTGCCGCAGCTGGATGAAGCGGGGCAGCAGGTTGCCGTTGCAGGCACGCCACTGGGCCATCACCCCAGCGAGCTGGGTCTCCAGATGGCGTGCCGGCTCAGCCAGGCTTGCCGGAGCCTCCAATAGCAGGCCGCGCCGCAGGGCGATCCAATCGGGGAAGCGGCCGTTCAGCTCAGGATCGCTGAGCAACGCCAGCAACGTGGGGGAAAGGCCCAGGGTGAGCCGCGGCCGTTGCTGGGGATCGGAGGCGGCCCGCTCGAGCACGGCCAAGAGCGGCAGATAGCACTCCTGCAAGGCCTGGAAGTACCAATCCTCTTCCAGGGAGCCCGGTTCGCCGCTGCGGACGTAGGGCAAATGGGCGTGGAACACCAGGGCCAGCGCACCGATGCCCTGATCGCCTGCTGGCATGGCCGTCCCTCGCTGACCCAAAGCTTAAAGGGCCTACCTAACCTTCCCCCACGCTGGTTGGGCTTGATCGTGATACGACGAGTCGTGGCGGTGGACGGCCACAGCATGTTCTACGCCCAACAGAAGGTTGGTTGGTTCTTCGATCCGAGCCGGCTGCTGGAGTTGGCCCGCCGGGATCCCGGTGTGGAGCTCGATGGAGCCTTCTGGTACGCGGGCCTGAAAGATCCCAGCGACCAGCGGGCCTTCCGCGACGCGCTGACCAGCCTGGGCTTCACGGTGCGCACCCGCCCCCTCAGGGAACTGGGAACGGGCGGCCGCCAGAACGCCGATGGCGACCAACGTCAGTACGTGCGTGCCAATTTAGAGGTGGAGATGGTCATCGATCTGCTGGCGGTGGCACCCCGCTGCCAGGAACTCTGGCTGCTCAGCGGCAGCCGCGACCTCGACCGTCTGGTGGAGGTGCTGCGCGTTCAGGGGGTGCGCATCGTGCTGATCAGCACGGAGGCGATGGTGGCCCGCGAGTTGCGCAACGCCGCCGACAGCTTTGTCGAGTTGTCGACGCTGCGTGGTGAGCTGGAGAAGGCCGATGCCCGCCAACAGCCGGTGTTCCAGCGGATGGGTCCGAACTGAACACCAGCCACCCAGCCCGCGGCGACAGCCGCGACTGCCGGACCGATCCACCGGGGCAGCGCGGCCTGCGGCCACCGACAGCGCGTAGACTGGCTTCAACTCATACTCAGTCCGCTTAGCTGGCCTCAGCGGTACCAACCCATGGCGCGCGATCCCGGCAGGGTCCTCATCTTCGACACCACCCTCCGCGACGGCGAACAGTCGCCGGGAGCCAGCCTGAACATCGATCAGAAGCTGGCGATCGCCCAGCAGCTCGCCCGCCTCGGTGTCGACATCATCGAGGCGGGATTCCCCTATGCCAGCTCTGGCGACTTTGATGCCGTACAGCGCATCGCCGCCACGGTGGGCCTGGAGGATGGGCCGGTGATTTGTGGCCTGGCCCGAGCCGCGGCTGGAGATATCAAGGCCTGTGCCAAAGCCATCGCCCCGGCGGCGCGCCATCGCATCCACACCTTCATCGCCACCAGCGACATCCACCTCGAGCACAAGCTGCGCAAAAGCCGCGCCGAGGTGTTAGCGATCACCGCCGAGATGGTCGCCTATGCCCGTTCCCTGGTGGATGACGTGGAGTTCTCCTGCGAGGACGCCGGCCGCAGCGATCCGGCGTTCATGCATCAAGTGATCGAAACCGCCATCGCCGCCGGTGCCACCACAATCAACATCCCCGACACCGTTGGCTATGCCACACCCGCCGAGTTTGGCGAGCTGATCGCCGGGGTTAATCGCGAAGTACCCAATATCGACCAGGCCGTGATCTCCGTTCATGGCCATAATGATTTGGGTTTGGCTGTCGCCAATTTCCTGGAGGCGGTTAAACACGGCGCCCGCCAACTCGAATGCACCGTCAATGGTATCGGCGAGCGGGCTGGCAATGCCTCCTTGGAGGAGCTTGTGATGGCCCTGCACGTTCGCCGCAGCTACTTCAATACCTTCCTCGGACGGCCTGCCCAGAGCAGCGAACCGCTCACCGCTGTGCGCACCGAAGAGATCACCAAAACCTCGCGCCTTGTCTCCAACCTCACGGGCATGTTGGTGCAACCCAACAAGGCGATCGTGGGAGCTAACGCCTTCGCCCACGAATCCGGGATTCATCAAGATGGTGTTCTCAAAAACAGGCTCACCTACGAGATCATCGATGCCCGCACCGTCGGACTCAGCGACAACCGCCTCTCCCTTGGCAAACTCTCCGGCCGCAGCGCCTTTCGGGCCCGGCTCGAAGAGCTCGGCTACCAGCTTGAGGGGGAGGATCTCAATGATGCCTTTCTGCGCTTCAAAGATTTGGCCGATCGCAAGCGAGAAATCAGCGACCGCGATCTTGAGGCGATCGTGTCGGAGCAGGTGCAACAGCAGCAGCAGGCCCAATTCCTGCTGAAGCGAATCCAGGTGAGCTGTGGCACAGGACTGCTGCCCACCGCCACGGTCACCCTCGAAACCAGCGATGGCGAAGAGCGCAGCGAGGCACGCATCGGCACTGGCCCGGTGGATGCGGTCTGCCAGGCCCTCAATGCCCTGGCTGGCGTGCCCAACGATCTGGTGGAGTTCAGCGTCAAGTCGGTTACGGAAGGCATCGATGCCATGGGCGAGGTCACGATCCGCCTCAGGGCCGATGGCGTTCTCTACTCGGGTCACTCCGCGGACACCGACATCGTCGTGGCGGCGGCCCAGGCCTTCGTGAACGCCCTTAATCGCCTGGTGGCCGGCGCCCAGCGCCGGGCGATCCACCCCCAGCTCACGCCGCTGCCCATGGCGGACTTCCCCAGGGTCTGAGCCTCTGCCGGCGCGGCAACACCCCGCATCCGCCAAGGTCTGGCGCCAGCGCCCAGTCGCACCTGAGGCCATTCGCACCTGAGCCCGAGCCGAAATCCGCCCCCTGCGCCCCGATCCGTCGCCATGGCCGCCCCCGCTACCCATCTCTGGTTGCTGCGCCATGGAGCCACCTCCTGGGCACGGGAGGGCCGCCACACCAGCCGCACCGACCTGCCTTTGTTGCCGGAGGGGGAGGAGGAAGCCCGCGCCTTGGCGCCGCTGTTGACGCGACAGCCGTTCCGAGCCGTGCTCACCAGCCCACTGCAGCGGGCTCGGCGAACCTGTGAGCTGGCGGGCCTAGGCGGACGGGCCGAGCTCTGCGACGACCTGCGCGAATGGGATTACGGCGACTATGAAGGCATCACCACCGCCGACATTCGCCTCAGCGTTCCCGACTGGAGCGTGTGGAGCCATCCCTGCCCGAACGGCGAAAGCCTGGAGGCCATTGCCCAGCGCTGCCAGAGGGTGCTGGATCTCGCCTTGGAGCGGGCCGGCGGTGACGGCTGGGTTGCCCTTGTTGCCCATGGCCACATCCTGCGCAGCCTGGCGGGCACCTGGCTGGGCCTGGGGCCGGCAGGCGGTGCGCTGCTGGTGCTCGACACCGGCCGCGTTTCTGTGCTGGGCCTTGAGCGGCAACAGCGGGTGCTGCTGCGCTGGAACGCGCTGGGCTGAGGCGGTGCCATGCGCCAGTTGAGCTCGGCTCAGCGCAAGGGGGTGTGACCCGAGCCGCTTAACTTCTTCAGATCTAGCTGACGAGTGCGCTCCATGCCCCCTGCCGTTCGCGGCACACCTGCCTCTCCGATGGCCAGGGGCCTTCAGCTGATTGGCCTGATGCTGCTCGCCCTGGTGCTGCTGCTGCCGCTGCTCTGGTTGGTGAGCACCTCGCTGAAGGGCCCGAGCGAAAACATCTTCACCAGCCCACCGGCGCTGCTGCCGGCCCAGCCCAGTGTGGAGGCCTACGGCCGCCTGTTCCGCGACCAGCCCATGGCCACCTACCTGATCAACAGCACTCTGGTGAGCGGTGTTTCGGTGCTGGCCAGCCTGTTGTTCTGCTCCCTGGCGGCCTACCCCCTCGCCCGGTTGAGCTTCCGAGGCCGTGGCCTGGTGCTGGCGCTGGTGGTGGCCACGATCCTGATCCCGTTCCAGGTGGTGATGATTCCGCTCTATCTGCTGATGGTGCAGCTGGGCCTGCGCAACAGCCTGTGGGCGTTGATTCTTCCCCAAGCCGCCACCGCCTTTGGCATCTTCCTGTTGCGCCAGAGCTTTCTGGCGGTGCCGGTGGAGCTTGAGGAGGCGGCCCGCAGCGATGGCTGCACACCCCTGGGCGAA
Organism: Cyanobium sp.; assembly: GCA_044234415.1. Classification (GTDB taxonomy): domain Bacteria; phylum Cyanobacteriota; class Cyanobacteriia; order PCC-6307; family Cyanobiaceae; genus Cyanobium. Next base: position 1,052 of record JBIIIX010000119.1, on the reverse strand, counting down.
TGGTGGAACGTGATGATCCCCGCCGCCCGGGCTGACCTGATCACCCTGGCGATGTTCGTGTTCATCGGCAGCTGGGGGGATTTCCTCTGGCCATTGATCATTCTCGACGACCCCCGCCTGTTCACGCTGCCGCTTGGTTTGCAGCAATTGGCGAGCAGCTTCTCGCTCGATTGGCGCCTGCAGGCTGCCGGAGCGATCGTTTCGATCCTGCCGGTGTTGGTGTTGTTCGTGCTGCTGCAGCGCTTCATTCTGCCGAGCTCCACGGCCGACGCGGTCAAGGGCTGAGGGCCTGGCGCATCCGTTGGGCCAACCGGCGCAGACGGGAGGGCTGATAGGGAGCGGTGGGAGGAGTATCGAAGCTGTAACCCTCAGCCACCCGAAAGCGCTGAGCCTCCTTGTGGGAAGCCATGCCGGTGTAGTGGCAGACGAACGAGCGGCGCGTCATCGCGGGATTGATCATCGGCATGCCGCCGTGGAGCAGGGCGCCGTGCCAGATCAGCAGATCGCCACGCCGTGGCAGGAACACGCTGGCCTCCAAGCTCTGGTCCGCCACAATCGCTTCGAGGTGGCGCGTGTAACCTTCGAAAAGTTGCGGATCCGCCTCCCGTTTACCCAGGATTTCCCCGTCCCCCCAGTCGTAGAAACCCAGCTGCTCGGGATGGTGGGATCCTTTGTAATAAGCTAATGGGCCGGCATCGGGGTGGATGTCTTCGAGCGGTATCCAAGCAGCCGCCAGCTGGGCCAGGCGGCGGTGATGGTGAACATAAGCAAAATCCTGATGGATTGATTGCTCACTGCTTTTCCAGAACGTGAGGCTCTGAATCAGAGCTGCCGGTGCACCGAAAAACTCCTCCATGAAGTTGGTGATGCATGGAGCAAAGGCCAGCTGCCTGGCGGAGTCGAAATAACGTTGTAGATCCACTAGCTTAAGCCCCGGAGGTTCGCTGCGGAAATCACGATTGCCGAGATTGCTCAGGAAGCGTGCCCGGTAGTACTGCGGCAGACCATCGATCGTGATGCCACCCAGCAGCGGAGAGAGAGTGTCCAGATCA
>JBIIIX010000118.1:0-8724 GCA_044234415.1 Cyanobium sp. | reverse complement strand
CCCTCCCCCCGGCGGCCGAAACATGGCTGCTGGAGGCCCGCAAGCAGCTGCCGATCCATCTGCTCAGCAACAATCCCTCGCGGCGTCGCATTGGCGCGGTGGGTCGCGCCGTGGATCTTCCCTTCACCGCCGCGGCCGGCAAGCCCCGCGGCAGTGCCCTGCGACGGGTGCTGGCGGAGCTCGATCTCCCCCATCACCAGGTGGCCCTGGTCGGTGATCGCGTCTTCACGGACGTGCTGGCGGGGAACCGCCTGGGGATGTTCACCGTTCTGGTGAAGCCGATTGCCGCCGATGGCCTGCCCTGCCGCCACGATCAACTTCAGGGTTTTGAGCGGCGCATGGCCCACTGGTTGGTGTCCGCCCTGCCCTGATCGCCGTTGCTGGCACGTTCGCGATGAGAAGAGTGATCAAGGTGGGCACCAGCCTGCTGCGCGGCAGCCCGGAGCGCTCCACGGCGGCGGTGATCGCCGACCTGGCGGCCAGCTTCAGTCGCCAAAAGCGCCAGGGGGATTCCATGGCTTTGGTCACCAGTGGCGCGGTCGGCCTGGGCTGCGAAGCGCTCGGCCTGGCACGGCGACCGGAGGAGCTGCAGGCCCTGCAGGCCGCCGCCGCCATCGGCCAGGGTCGGCTGATGGCCCTATATGAACAGGCCTTTGCGGTGCGGGGCCTGAAGGTGGCCCAGGTGCTGCTCACCCGCGGCGATCTGGCCTCCCGTCGCCGCTATCAGCGCGCCCGCTGCACCCTCGATCAGCTGCTGGCCTGGGGCGTGGTGCCGATCGTCAACGAAAACGACACGTTGGCGACCGATGAGCTGCGCTTCGGCGACAACGACACCCTTTCCGCCCTGCTGGCCGTGGCGGTGGGGGCCCAGGAGCTGGTGCTGCTCACCGATGTGGATCGCCTTTACTCCGGCGACCCGCGGCAGGACAGCAACGCCGAGCCGATCGAGGAGGTGAGCGACTTGGCGGAGCTGGAACGGCTTGGCCAGGTGGCGGGCTCCGGTGGACGCTGGGGCACCGGTGGCATGACCACCAAGTTGGCCGCCGCCCGCATCGCCACCTCCAGTGGGATCCGGGTTCGGCTGGCCGATGGCCGCGATCCCGCCGTGCTCGAAGCCCTTTTGGCCGGTGAGCGGGTGGGCACGGTGTTCCAGCCCAGCGCCAGGCCATTGCCGGACCGCAAGGGCTGGCTTGCCCATGCGCTCTTGCCCAAGGGCGCCCTTGAGATTGACGCCGGCGCTGAACGGGCCTTGCTGCGCCAGGGGGCGTCCCTGCTGGCGGTGGGCATCCGCCGGCTGGAAGGGAGCTTCGCTCGCCATGAACCGGTGCGCCTGCTGGATGCCACCGGCCAGGAGCTGGGCCGCGGCCTGAGCCTGCTCAGCAGCGAGGAGCTGCGCCCCCTGCTCGGCCTCAGCGGCCCGGCCCTGCGCGAGCGCTTGGGTGGCTCGGGTCAGGTGGTGGTGCACCGCGATCATCTGGTGCTGGCTCCGGGAGCCCGCCCCTCCTCTTCGGCCGTTGCGGATGGCGGGGTGGCCACGGACGGGGGAGACCCACCCCGCGGCTGATCAGCGCCGACGATCCGCCAGGCGCCCCGGGGCCGCGGCAGCCGGCCTCGCCGCACCAACCCGGCCCACCGCCGGTGCGGCCCAGCCCAGCCCACCCCCGGGGCCGCGGCAGCCGCACCGCCCCCGGCCAGGGAATCCGGAGTGCGCGGCCTACGATCCGCCCGTCCGCGTCGGTGGCATGCGCTTCAGCAGCTTGCTCAGTCAGCTCCCCTCGCTACTGGAGCAGAGCCCGCGGGATCTGGCAAACGACCCCGACCTGCATGGGGCCGAATCGCTGGAGCGGGCTGGGGCCGGCCAGCTGAGCTTCCTGGAATCCGGTAACGCCCTGGCCAGCGCCCTGGAGGGTTGCGGCGCCGCGGCGCTGCTGATCCCCGCCGACCCCAGCGTGCAAATGCAGGTCTCAGCGGCGCGGATCGCTTGGGTGGCGTGTCCCGACCCTCGCCTCGCCTTCGCCGAAGCGCTGGAGCGGCTCTATCCCCCGCGGCGGCCCCAGCCAGGCACCCACCCCAGCGCCGTAATCGACCCCAGCTGCATGCTGGGCGAGGCGGTTCACATTGGCGCCCAGGTGGTGGTGGGGGCCGATTGCCGCCTGGGGGATGGGGTCATCCTTCACGCCGGAGTTGTTCTTTACCACGATGTCGCCATTGGTCCGGGCTGCGAGGTGCATGCCCACGCGGTGCTGCACCCCGGCACCCGGCTGGGCAGCGGCTGTGTGATCCACTCTTCGGCGGTGATCGGCTCGGAGGGGTTTGGCTTCGTGCCCACGGCGTCGGGGTGGCGCAAAATGCCCCAGACCGGCCAGGTGGTGCTCGAGGACGGCGTCGAAGTTGGTTGCGGCAGCATGGTCGACAGGCCCGCCGTTGGCGAGACCCGCATCGGCGCCGGATCCAAGCTCGACAATCTGGTGCACGTGGCCCACGGCGTCGTGATCGGCCGCGGTTGCGCCCTGGCGGGGCAGGTGGGTATCGCCGGTGGGGCGCGGATCGGCGATGGCGTGATCCTGGCCGGCCAAGTGGGGGTCGCCAACCGAGCCCGGATCGGCGATCGGGCGATCGTCTCGTCCCAGTCGGGCGTCCATGGGGTGATCGAAGCGGGACAGGTTGTGAGCGGCAGCCCAGCGATCGAGAACCGCCTCTGGCTGCGCTGCACCGCAGCGTTCAACCGTCTGCCGGAGATGGCCCGCAGCCTGCGGCAGCTGCGCAAGGCTGAGCTGTAACGGACGTGGCGAAACGGTTTGAGGCTGGCTGGCTGGCTGTGGGAGAAGCGGCAGGAGCGGGGACGATTGAGCCGGTAGCCTCGGCCCCTTGCGTCGTCTCCTTCAGCCGATGTCCCGCTACCGCATCACGCTGCTGCCCGGTGATGGCATCGGACCAGAGATCACGGCGGTGGCGCAGGCGTCGCTGGAGGCCGTCGCCGGGCGCCACGGCTTCAGCCTCGCCTTCGATGCCCAGCCCATCGGTGCCGCCGCCCTCGATGCCGCTGGTGTGCCCCTGCCGGAGAGCACCCTGGCCGCCTGTCGCGCCAGCGATGCGGTGCTGCTGGCGGCGATCGGCGACCCCCGCTGCGATGCCCTGCCCCGGGAGCTGCGCCCGGAAACCGGCCTCTTGGCGCTGCGGGCCGGGCTCGGCCTGTTCGCCAATCTGCGCCCGGTGCGCATCCTGCCGGCGCTGATCGGCGCCAGCAGCCTCAAGCCGGAGGTGATTCAGGGGGTGGACCTGCTGGTGGTGCGGGAGCTGATCGGCGGGGTGTATTTCGGCATGCCCAAGGGCCGGGTGGAGGTGGAGGGCCGGGTCCGTGCCTTTAACACCATGGCCTATTTCGATGATGAGATCGATCGCATCGCCCGGGTGGCGTACGACCTGGCCGTGAGCCGGCGCGGCCGCCTCTGCTCGGTGGACAAAGCCAATGTTCTCGACGTGAGCCAGCTCTGGCGCGATCGCGTTGAGGCGCTCCACGCCGACTATCCCGGCGTGGAGCTCAGCCACATGTATGTGGACAACGCGGCTATGCAGCTGGTGCGCAATCCCCGCCAGTTCGACGTGCTGCTGACCAGTAATCTGTTTGGGGACATCCTCAGCGATGAGGCGGCGATGCTGACCGGCTCGATCGGCATGTTGCCCTCAGCCTCCCTCGGCTCCTCCGGACCGGGGCTGTTCGAGCCGGTGCATGGCTCCGCCCCCGACATCGCCGGCCAAGACGTGGCCAACCCGTTGGCGATGGTGCTCTCCGCCGCGATGCTGTTGCGGGTGAGCCTGAAGCAGGAGGCCGCCGCCGCCGACCTGGAGACCGCGGTCGATCGGGTGCTGGCCGCCGGGTTCCGCACCGCCGATCTGATGGCCGAGGGCTGCGTGCTCCTGGGCTGTTCGGCCATGGGCGAGCAGTTGCTGGCCGCTCTGGTCGGCTGAGGCCGCTGCGTTTCGGCTGGCCCAGGCTGCTCCCGACGGCGGCCGGCATCGGGTCGGCCTGACCCCAGCCTTCTGGGCGTCGCCAGCCCGGTGTTGATTCGCCCAGGGCGCCTGGCCAGGGGGGCGGGGACGGTGATCTGCGAAACTCTCTTCGTTTCATTCGCCCCTGCGTCGATGTCGAAGCGTCATCCGGTCGTGGCTGTCACCGGTTCCTCCGGGGCAGGAACCAGCACCGTCAAACGCGCCTTCGAGCACATCTTCAAGCGGGAGGGGATCACGCCGGTGGTGGTGGAGGGCGACAGCTACCACCGCTACGAGCGGGGCCCGATGAAGCAGGCGATGGCCGCTGCCATGGCGAATGGGGAAAACTTCTCCCACTTCGGCCCCGAAGCCAACTTGTTCGACAAGCTTGAGCAGTTGTTCCGCACCTACGGCGAGACCGGCAGCGGCCAGAAGCGCTACTACCTGCACTCTCTCGATGAGGCTGCCGAACACAATGGGCGGCTCGGCACCAACCTTGAGCCCGGCCAATTCACCCCCTGGGAAGACATCCCCACCGGTACCGACCTGCTGTTCTACGAGGGCTTGCACGGGGGCGTGAAAGGGGATGGCTATGACGTGGCGAGCTTGGCCGACCTGCTGGTTGGCGTTGTGCCCGTGGTGAACCTGGAGTGGATCCAGAAGATCGCCCGCGACAACAAAGAGCGGGGCTATTCAGCCGAGGCCACGGTGGATACGATCCTGCGCCGCATGCCTGACTACATCAATCATATCTGCCCGCAGTTCAGTCTCACAGATATCAACTTTCAGCGGGTTTCCACGGTAGACACCTCAAACCCATTCATGATTCGTGATATTCCCACCCCCGATGAATCGTTCGTGATCATCCACTTTCGCAAAGGCGCTCGCGAGAAATGGGATATCGATTTTCGCTATCTGCTCAGCATGGTTCAGGATTCCTTCATGTCCAGTCCCACCAGCATTGTCGTCAACGGGGGCAAGATGGGTTTTGCGATGGAGCTCATCCTCACACCGATCATCCACCGCATGATCGAAGACAAGCAGAGATTTGCCTGAAACTCAGGGCCAACGCCAACGCCACCGCCCTGGCTGAAGCAACACGATCGTTCACAGCCCAGCGCTTCCAGGTTGTTGTGTTGGCATTCGTGGGCGCCACCTCAAGCCTTGATCTGGGCTCACAGCCGCTGGCATGCGTGCGGTGTTGAACCTCGTCCTGCCGGATCCCTCGGTCTTCCCTCAGGCAGGCTTGGTCCACCCCCTTGGGGCCCTTAAGCCCGCTTCACCCTTGCCGCCGTTCGCCACCCCATGGGCATGTTGGCCGAGCCGATCAGCACCGCACCACTGATCCTGGTGCTGGCTCTGCTGGGAGGCTGTTTCGGCAGTTTCCTCAACCTGGTGGCCTGGCGCGTGCCGCGGCAGGAATCGATTGTGCGGCCTCCCAGCCATTGTCCCCACTGCGGCGCCCGGCTGAGCTGGGCGGAGAATCTGCCGTTGCTGGGCTGGTTCCTGCTGCGGGGCCGATGTCGCCATTGCCGGCGGCCGATCGCCAGCCGCTATGTGCTGGTGGAGTGGCTGGTAGCCGGCCTGGGGGTCCTGACCCTGTTCGCCAGGCCCGGCGGCCTTGGCCCAGCTCCCGATCCCGTTCTGGTGGTGTTGGCCGGCTGGCTATTGATCGGCTGGTTGATCCCCCTGGCGTTGGTCGACCTCGAGCAGATGTGGCTGCCTGAACCCCTGTGTCGCTGGGGGCTGGCCTGCGGCCTTGCCGTTACAGCCCTGGTGGGAGGGCTTCAGGGCAGTGCCAGCGGCAGTCGCCTGTTGCTGGAACACCTCCTGGCCGTGGCTCTCGGTCTGCTCGGTTTCGAGGCCACCACAGCGCTGGCGTTCCGGCTGTTTGGTCGGCCGGCCCTGGGTTTGGGTGACGCCAAGCTGGCGGCCATGATCGGCGCCTGGCTCGGCCCCCTCGGGCTGGGCCTGGCGGTGGCGGTGGCGGTGATCAGCGGAGCCTTGGTTGGACTGCTCGGCCGCCTCAGCGGGCGCCTGTCGCGCCATCAGGCGATCCCCTTCGGCCCGTTTCTGGTGCTGGGAACCCTCGGCCTTTGGGGCCTAGGACCCGCCCCGTTCCTGAGGCTGCTGGCACTGGGCTGAACTCGGCGTCGTCAGCGCGGATCAGCCAGAGCCGGTGGGCGGCGGGCGAATCCCGTTGCTGGCCGTCCGGCTGGCCCCTCAGCAGGCGCCGGCGTTAAATGGGGGCGCCGTTCTCCGCCATGCGGAGCGGCAGGCCCGATCTCCCGCCCACAGCCGTCCAGGAATGTCGCTGTTCGACTGGTTCGCAGACCGCCGCAAGCCCGCTCCGCCGCTGCGCTCCACCCAGGGGCCTGACGACGGAGACGGGCTCTGGAGCAAATGCCCTGAATGCGCCCAGGTCGTTTACCGCAAGGACCTGATCGCCCATGCCAGCGTCTGCCGCAACTGTGGCTACCACCACCGCATCGACAGCACAGAGCGCATCCGGCTGCTGGCTGATCCCGGCAGCTTCGAGCCGCTCGACAGCGGCCTTTCCCCCACGGATCCCCTGGCGTTCAAAGATCGCCGCAGCTACGCCGATCGCCTGCGGGACAGCCAAAAGGCCACGGGCCTCCGCGATGCGGTGGTGACAGGCATCTGCCAGCTGGAGGGGCAGCCCTTGGCACTGGGAGTGATGGATTTCCGCTTCATGGGCGGCTCGATGGGTTCGGTGGTGGGCGAGAAGCTCACCCGCCTGGTGGAGGCGGCCACAGCCCGGCGCCATCCGGTGCTGATCGTCTGTGCCTCGGGCGGCGCCCGCATGCAGGAGGGGATGCTGAGCCTGATGCAGATGGCGAAGATCAGCGGTGCCCTGCAGCGCCATCGTCAGGCGGAATTGCTCTACATGCCCTTGCTCACCCACCCCACCACCGGGGGGGTGACCGCCAGCTTCGCCATGCTCGGCGACTTGATTTTGGCCGAACCCAAGGCACTGATCGGCTTCGCGGGCCGCCGCGTGATTGAGCAGACCCTGCGCGAGAAACTTCCCGACGACTTCCAGACCGCGGAGTATCTGAGCGATCACGGTTTTGTTGACGCGATCGTGCCGCGTCCAGAGCAGCGGGCCACCTTGAGCCTCTTGTTGCGGGCCCATCAAGGCGCTCGCCGCGGTGCGGCCTTGGCACGATGACCGGCCCGCCTCGCCTCCAGGTCACGGTCCTGCTGGGCCCGTTGTTGGCACTGCTGCTCCTGCTAAGCCCCGCCACTGCCGGGTGGGGCGCCCCGGTGCAGTGGCGCGAGGTACCCGCCAGCGAAGTGGGTCAGCAGTGGTGGGATGCCGGCAGCCTGCGGTGGGATCGCAGCGGCCATCTCAGCGTGCTCAGCCGTTTCCTGCCGGCCGCCAAGGAAGACCAGAGCCGCCCGCCCTTGGCTGATCTCTACGTGATGCAGCTCGATTGCGACCAGGATCTCTACCGCGACACCTCGGTCAACGGACTGCCCCGCTGGAACGCCGAATGGCACATGGGCCAGGAGGATCCTTTGGTGGCCGCCGTGCTCGCCGCCGCCTGCCAGGCCGGCGCCGACCTGCGGCCGAGCGCCTGAACGCCATGAACGTCTCCTCCAGTAAGCGCCTACGGGTGGCGATCGCCGGCCTGGGCTTCGGCCAGGCGGTGCATCTGCCTGCCTTGCGTGATTGTCCCGCCACCGAACCTGTAGCGCTTTGGCATCCTCGCCCTGAGCGCCTCGAAGCCGCCTGCCGGGCGACGGGGCTGGCGGGCACCAGCGTCTTTGAGTCCCTGCTTGAAGATCCCGGCATCGACGCCATCGTGATCGCCACCCCTCCCGCGCCCCGTTTCGACCTCGCCCGGGCGGCCTTGGACGCCGGCAAGCATCTGCTGCTGGAAAAACCGGTGGCCCTGGAGGCCTCCCAGGTGGAAGAGCTGCAGCGGCTAGCCCTGGCGCGGCGGTGTTGTGTGGCGGTGGATTTCGAATACCGGGCGGTGCCGCAGTTCCAGCAGCTGGCGGCCCTGGTGGGCAGCGGTGTGTTGGGGGAGCCGTGGTTGGTGAAGGTGGATTGGCTGATGAGCAGCCGCGCCGACGCGCGCCGGCCCCACAGCTGGTACTCCCAAGCGGCGGCCGGTGGTGGCGTGCTAGGCGCCTTGGGCACCCACGCCTTCGACACGCTCCACTGGTTGATCGGCCCCACCAAGCGGCTCCAGGCCAGGCTGTCCACGGCGATCCGGGAACGGCCCAACCCCGACGATCCAAGCCGGTTCCTGCCGGTGGATGCCGAGGATCTCGCCCTGATTCAGCTTGATCTCGAGGATGCCCAAGGTCGCTGCGTGCCGGGCCAGCTGAACCTGGCCTCGGTGACCCGCGCCGGCCGGGGCTACTGGATCGAGCTCTACGGCAGCGCAGCCACGCTGGTGCTGGGTTCCGCCAATCAGAGCGATTACGTGCACGGCTTCCGCCTGCAGCTGGCCACCCCTGGTGAGCCCCTGCGCCCGGTGCCGCCCGATCCGAGCCTGGCCTTTCCCCGCACCTGGGAAGACGGCCGGATCGCGCCGGTGCGACGGCTGCTGGAGTGGTGGGCCGACGCGATCGCCAGTGGGCGGCCCATGTGCCCAGGGCTGGCGGAAGCGGTGCTGAGCCAGCGCTGCTGCGACTGGGCTTTGGCGGGGGCGGGGGCGGGGGCCACGGGGTAGAGCGGAGTGCGCCTGCCTTGCGCCA
>JBIIIX010000117.1:0-8763 GCA_044234415.1 Cyanobium sp. | reverse complement strand
GCGTTGGGGCCATTCGCATCCAGTGCCTCCGGCACGATCGGCCTACGGCCGATGTAACTGCTGCTTGCCGCCAGCGCGCAACCTGTTTCGGATACAGGCCACGTTCGCGGCAGAAGCTTCCCAGCTCGACACCGCTCAACCCAGCGGTCTGGATCACCGCCGCCAGCTTGTCGGCCGGTGACCACTGCTCTGGCGGCCGCGATGTCGCAGGGACCAGCAGCCCCTGCTTTTGCCACTGGCTGCGCCAGCTGTACAGGGTTTGGAGAGCAATCCCGGTGTCCCGGGCAATCTCAGGCACGCTCTCGCGGTTCGGCGGGCTCATCCGCTGGCGGACAGCGTCTCGAACGCTTGCGTCGTAAGTCGGTCTCATGGTGATCGGTTGGGCCCCCTGGTGGATCGCTCAAACCGAGTGGACTTCTTTGGTGACACAGGGGGGCCGCAGCAGTACAGAAGCACTTGGATCCAATGGAGCCAGAACTATGCATCCGATGCATACTTTCGGTCCTCCAGCTGTTGCAGGCCCTTGTTCCAGCGGAGCCTCTAAACGGTGCCCCGCAGTTCCAGCAGCTCCTGCCAACGGGCTGAGGAGTTGATTCAACCTGGAATCGATTCGGTTTTGGACGGCAGTGGAGGAAGCTCACAGGGCTGGATCCATCAAGCCCACGAAGCCAGCCGAGTCCGAGCGAGGTCACTTTGAGTGGTTGTGACGAGCTCATGACAGCTCCTGAGCAGGCTCCGCTGTGGCGTGCTCACCACCAGGGATCCAAGCCTCCTCCCCCTTCTCCACCCGCTGCCGCAAGATGCGGATCAGGTGACGAGCCGGATGGTTGCAGAGCATCCGCCCCTCGGGCAGCAGCAGCCAGAGCGTCTCCCGCAGGGGAGGCTGCTGGGGATGGGGGATCAGGCCCTGCGCTCGGAGCCAGCCGGGCTCCAGCAGGCCTGGGCAGATCGGCATCGCCAGCTCGCGTTCGCGCATGCGCTTCAGCCAGGCGGGCACGTCCTGGCAGCTCACCGGGTGCTGTTCCACCTGGAACCCTTGCCAGGCGAGGGTTTCATGCAGCAGTGGGGTGGCGCTCTTGCGGGGCAGCAGCACCTTCCGTGGCACGGGCTCCACTGCGGCGCTGGGCTGCGCCATCACTAGCTGCAGCGGCAGTTCTCCGAGCGCGACCGTCGTGACCCCAGGCCAGCTGGGCGGCCGATGGGCCAGCAAGGCCCGCGGATGGCACCAGGAGGAGACGATGGCGCCATCGAGAACGGCCTTCTCCACCAGCCGCGCCCAGTCGTTCGACAGCCGGACACGGGGCGGCACGGCCTGCACGCTCGTCATCCCCGCCAGAAGGAGCTAGTGCATCGGATCGGCGGCGATCCGCAGCTGCCCATCCATCAGCCGATGGGCCCTGTAGGACTGGCGCAGCAGCTTCAGGCTGTCGTTGGTGCCATAGCGGCAGACGCTGGCTCCGGGCTTGGCCTGCAGCCGGAACTGCTCGCTCATCATCGCGACGCTGCGGCTGACCGTGCTCTGGTGCATCGCCAGGGCGCGGGCCGCCTGAGGCTGGGATCCGGTCAGCTCCAGCAGGTCGAGGATGTGCAGAGGCTCGAGGGGCTCTGGCGGGGCGTACGCCGAGGCGAAGCGTCTTGACGCCAGAGCAGCTTGAACGATGGTGGAACAGGCCACGGGATGGGGTGGGACCGCATCCGTTCAGCGTCACAACGCTGCAGCCTGAATGGATCATTCTTCCTGCGAAGGACCAGGTAGGCCTGCCGTAGGAGGGATCCATGCGGATCTCGCATCCATTGCACCGCAGGCGATCTGGAGGCCTTCGCCGCGGTTATGCCGGGGGGATGCCCATTCCTGCCATGGCCGTCCATTCCCAGCCGCTGCCCCTGCCGGACCTGCTGCCCACCGGTTCCCGCGGCTTTGCCGTGCTCGATCTTGAGACCACCGGCACCGGCCAGCTCTCCCGCATCGTGGAGATCGCCCTGCTGCTGCTCTCGCCCGAGGGAGAGCTCCAGCAGGAGTGGACGACACTGATCAATCCTGGGGTCCCCATCCCCAATGCCGCGGTGCACGGCATCGATGACGCTCTGGCCACCACCGCGCCGGCCTTCGCGGATGTGGCACCTGAGCTGGCGGGCCTGCTGCACGGCCGCGTCCTGGTGGCCCACAACCTCGATCGCTTCGATGGGCCGATCTTGCGGCACCACTTTTGGGAGGCCGGCAGCCACCACCCTGAGTTGGTTGTGGATCTGGGCGACGGCATCGACACGATGCCTATCCCCTTCCTGAGCCTGGGCAAGCTCTGCGCCGCCCGCGGCATCACCCTCTCTGGCGAAGACGCCCACACCGCCATGGGTGACACCCGAGCTCTGGCAGCTCTGGTGCGCCACGGAATGCCCCACCTACAGCCCTCTCTCGCTGCCGCACGGGTGGCCGGATCCGCCACCGCTGTCGAGCCTGCTTCCCTGCGCCCGCGTCCCTCAGGGATGCCCCAGCCGGCCAAGCCCAGCCACGATTGGCTGCCCGCAACCGTGACCATTCCCTATGCCGGGGGCACCATCGCCTTCCTCGGGGAGGACGCCCACGGCTGGGACTTCAAGGTGCAGAAGGCCTTGGAGCACGCCACCAGCCTCGGGCTCACTCCGATGCCTCTTGATCCTGATGCACCGCCCAAGCTGGTGGTCGTCAGCAGCGTGTTCATCGACAGCCCGCTGATGCGCCGCCTGCGCAACGCCGGCACCGCGGTGGTGGAGAGCAAGGCGTTTCTGGAGGCTCAACGCGGGCGGGTGTTGCCGGGGAAACGGTGGGGATCCCTGAGCCCTACGACTTCGGGTTGAGCTTGGCTACCGCCGCAGGCCCTCAGACCGGGGACATCACGACAGCTCAACTGGGCGCTGGCGCTGGAGATAGCGGGAGGGGGCGACACGCCATCGCTGGCGGCCTAGATTCGCTGTTCGCAAATGGCGAATGCTGATCGGGTCGTGGCTCGTTCACCCTCAAACCCGCAGCTTGTCCTGCGCCCGCAGGATCTGGTGGTGCTGCTGCGCCTGGCCTTGGACCCGGGCTCTGCTCCCACCTATGCGGCCCTCGGCGCCGAGCTGGGCCTGACGGCCTCGGAGGCCCATGCGGCTGTGGAGCGTGCCGTGGCCGCCAAGCTGGCGATCAAGGATGAGGCTGGCAAGCCAACGGTGGTGCGGGCTGCCCTGAAAGCTTTCGTGCAGCATGGCGCTCGCTACTGCTTCCCAGCTACGCAGGGTGGACTGAGCCGCGGCGTGCCCACCGGCTACGCCGCCTCCCCCCTCAACGAGCAGATCCGGCCGGGTAGCGACCCACCACCGGTGTGGCCATGGAAGAAGGGAACAGCCCGGGGCATCGCCTTGCACCCGCTCTACCCGAGTGTCCCCGAGGCTGCGGAGCGCAACCCGGCCCTGGGGGAGCTGCTGGCCCTGTTCGATGCGGTGCGCGGCGGCAGCGCCCGTGAACAGGCCCTGGCCCTGACGCTGTTGGAGGAGCGGCTGCAGCCATGAACCCCAACGACCCCAATGTCGCTCTGTTGGAGCGGGCCGCTGAGCAGTTGGGCGAGGCACTGCTCGAGCAACTGGTGTTTGTCGGCGGGGCCGTGGCTGGTGTGTTGATCACGGATCCGGCGATGCCGGAGATCCGGCCCACCCAGGATGTGGATGTGATCTGCCGTGTGATCGCCAGGAGCGATTACCACCAGCTGGGGAGCCAACTGCGGCAGCGGGGCTTCCAGGAGGACAGCAGGCCAGGGGCACCCCTCTGCCGCTGGTTCGCAGACGACCTGGTGCTCGATCTGATGCCAACCGAGGGCGAGATCCTGGGCTTCTCCAATCGCTGGTATCCCCTCGCTCTGGATACCGCCCAGCCACAGGGGCTGCCGAGTGGCCGATCCATTCGGATCGTCACCGCACCCGTGTTCCTGGCCACCAAGCTGGAGGCCTTTCGCGGTCGCGGCCAGGGCGATTTCCTTTTCAGTCACGACCTGGAGGACCTGATGGCCGTGGTCGATGGCCGTGCCTCGCTGCTCGAGGAATGCAGGCTCAGCCCGCCTGAGCTGAGGAATGATCTGGCGGCTCAGTTCCTGGAGCTGTTGAACACCTCCGCTTTTCTTGAGGCGCTGCCTGCCTTCCTCCCACCGGATCAGGCGAGCCAGCAACGATTGCCGGACCTGCTGGAAACGCTGCGCGGCATCGTCGGCCTGAGCAGCCCATGAATGCCATGGTCCGCCAGCTGCCGCAGCTGCTCCGGCAGCACCGGCCCGATCTCATGGTGGGCGAAGGCCTCTACCGCTCACCGGCGGGTTTCACCAGCTGGAGCGCCCACTGGGCCAAGGCGGTGGCTGTCGAGCTGGCCCTGGAGCAGTCCGAATCGATCGCGGATCACGTGGGCATCTGGGGAGCGATGGTCTGCCAGTGGGCCCGCGAGATCGGCGCCGAGCCCCGCTTCCTTTCGCCGGCCCTGGCCCAGGCGTTCCTGCAGACCGAGCAGCCCACCCTCACCCCTGATCTTCCGCGGGACATCAGCTGCTTCCGGCTCCTGCTGCCCAAAGGCACCCTGTTCAGCGAGGAGGGTCCTGAGATCCGCTCGGTGGTGGTGGCCGAGGTGCGGTCGATGGAAGGCTGGCTGCCCGACAACTTCGAGCTGGCCGGTGGCGGTCTGGCCTGCATCGGCCTGGGAGAAGACGGCTCCACCTACCTGGCCAGCAACGTGCTCGACCCAGCCGCGAAGGCGCAGCAGCCAGCGCACACCGACTTCAGCCCCGCCGTATGGGAGTGGGACGCGGATGGAGTCAGGGGCACCGCAGCCCGAATGGAGCAGCTCTGCGTTCACGCGCTCCTGGCTCAGCTCTATGCCCCGCAGCTTGTGAGCGAGGGTGAGATACCGCCGGCACCTGGCGCCAAAGGGTTCGGGGGCATCAGCAAGAAGGCCAGCCCCGCCTCCGATGACGTGAAGCCTTCGGTGTGGCTGGGCAAGGACTACCAGCTGCAGCGCCAGGCGGGAGACGCAGGCAACCCGACTGGCTGGCAGCGGGGCCACTGGCGAGCGCTCTCGCCGCTGGCGGGGCCTGTGGCTGCTCCGATGGAATGGGTGGAGCCGGTGCTGGTGGGTTGAGTAGTCACCAGCAGCAACTTGGTGACTCAGCTCTCTCGACCCGGCCGCAGGCCTTCACTCCTCCTCGGCAGCTCCCAGGGGGATGAGCTTGATTTGCTTGCGGCCGAGCTTGAACTCGAATTCATCGCCGGGCTGCAGGCCCAGCTGGGCGGTGTAGGCCTTGCCGACCATGAGGTTGCCGTTGAACTGGACCTTGGTGGCGTAGCTGATCTGACGACCCGGCCGGCCCTTGCCGCCGCTGCTGCCGGCACCAAGGTTCATGCCCTTTGCCTCCAGCAGCGCTACTCTTCGAGAAGGCTTCGCCTACGTAGAAGGCGGTGAAGTTCAGGCGCTCGGTGCCGGCGTTCTTGGTGCTGATGGTGCCGCAGCTGCGCACCAGGTCGGACTTGGAGACATCGCCGAGCTCCTTGACGAATTGGGGGGGCAGCCCTACCGGGCTGGGGCGAGCAGATCAGCACCGGTGAGCATGATGCGGGGGTTGGGGTGATGGACAAACCCTAATTGCCAGGCATCGTGTCAACTGGAGATTTTTCGCCCCACGTCGAGTCCCCCCTGGCGAGACTGCGATCAGCTGAGGTTGGTGCAACCATTCGGTTCAGGGAATGACCAGCTCCTGATAGCTCCCAGGCTCGACACCCTTGATCGCGGCCACGATTCTGCCTGTGGCCAGGCGAATCCGTGGCCAGCTCGTCGTCGTGAGGACCAGGATCGTCAGGCTGCGGCCCTGAAGGTTCTGCTGAACCCTCAGGTTTGTGTCGGTGGTGATCAGCAGTACAAAATCCTTCCTGTTCGGCCAGGCGGATCAGATCGCCATTGGTCACAGCAGACCAGCCTCGTTCGTAGGCCGTTGCCACATCGTGGCCTACCAGGAAGCGCCGTAAGGGAACGGGAGTTCCCTGGCCGAACAGAATGCGCATTCAGGCCACTGCCGCCGCCGTGCTCCGAGCGACGTGCTCCAACACCAGCCGTGCCTGCTTCTCAGTGACGCCTGGGAACAGCTCGACGAATTCCGCCAGGGAGACACCGTCCTCGAGGTTCTCGAACAGAGCCGCCACGGGAATGCGGGTGCCCTGGAACACCCAGGCTCCGCTGACCCGCTGGGGATCCCGCTCCACAGCTGCGCAACCTGCCCAACCGAGATCAGCTTGTGTCGGCATGACCAGATCTGGTACCAGGGCCCTCTCAGCGTAGGCAGTCCTCCAGCATCCAAGCCCCGCTCGAGATTGGGGTGGTCTGGTTGCAAGAGCTCCGATGCGGCTTCTCTCCTGCAGCCGTCTCGTTTCGGTTGCCACGCCAGGCCGTTTCGGTCCTCCGAACCCTTGTGGGGAGTGCCGAATCGAGGGGTTCGGCTCGCCCCTCCCAGGCCTCCGGGTGCCGCCGCGACAGTGCATGCACCGTTCGGCTTGAAGCTGTCTGGTGTGGGCCAAACTGCGATGTATGGCATCCCGTCTGATTGTTTCCGACAACCCTGACGACCCGGGCAACCCGCTGGTGCTCGATGGTGAGGCCATCGACGCAGCGGCGCGGGACCCCCTGGCGATCGGAAAGTTGATGGTCGATCAGGTCTGGGCCGAGGGGAGCGATCCAACGGGCGGAGGCCTGTACTACGAGCGCAGCCGCAACCGACATCGCCGGCTGCAGGCCTTCGAGACGGGCCACGAGGACTTCATGACCGGCGGCTGGGTGCGGGTGCTGGCTAGCGCGGAGCAGGTGCAGCGCGAGCGCCCCGGCATGGAGCAGGCCGCCAGGCGTGGCCTCGTCACCATCCACGGAACCCACCGCGGCGTGCTGCTTGTGGAGTTCCTCGACGTGCCCTGGGGCTGAGCACGGCTCCGTGACGACCTCACCGACGCCCAGGTGGAAGCAGCCAAGATGCTGGTGGTGGCATGGGTGCGGCGGAAAAAGCCCGCGGGCCTGGCGGTGGTCTGAAAGCTGCCGGTGTGGAACCGCCAGCACCCGCTGCCGCTGGCCGCACCAGCCGCCATGGCACCGGCTCGAAGGGGCGCCAGTCCATCGAAGCCGCAGCGCCGGCCAGCCCTCCCCCGAGCCCGGCGACCCCAGCCGCGGCTTTCTGGGCTGGGTGGCGCCGCCCGAGCGACACCTGGGCAAGGCGGCGATGGAGAAGAGCCTCTGGGACGCGGCCGATCAGTTCCGCGCCAACTCGGGCCTCAAGGCCCAGGAGTTTCCCGGCCCGATCCTCGGCCTGATCTTCCTGCGCTTCGCCGATGCCCGCTTTATGCCCCGTTGGCGTGAGCTCAAGGCCGCAGGTGGCCGCGAACGGCGCGGCAGCCGCGAGGACGACCCCAACGCCTACCAGAGCGAGGGGCTGCTGTACCTGCCCCCCGGCTCCCGCTACCAGGAGCTGCTCGACAATCCCGGCCGCTATGTGGGCGTGGCGGCGGGGGAAGATCTCAGCGACGAGGATTTCAAGGAGCAGCTCGAAAAGCTGCAGGAGGAGCTGGAGGGGCTGAATGCCCAGGCCAGGGAGCTGGAGGCGACGATCGCGGCGACGATCGCGGCGACTGTGGCGGGGATGCTGGAGGCGTGAGCGGCTGGCCCCATTCTGCGTGACGGAACTATGGTGGGGTCATGATCCGGTCGTTCCGATGCGCCGACACCGAAACACTGGCCCAGGGTTGGCAGGTATCGCGCTTCCAGGCGTTCGAGCGGGTGGTGCGCCGCAAGCTGCGGCAACTGGAGATCGCTCAATGCCTGGAGGATCTGCGCGTGCCGCCTGGCAACCGTCTCGAACTGCTTCGGGGAGATCGGGCCGGGCAGCACAGTATCCGCATCAATGACCAGTTCCGACTCTGCTTTCGCTGGAGCGACAGCGGCCCGGAAGATGTTGAGATCGTCGATTACCACTGAACTTCTACCACTGAACTTGTACCACTGAACGTGCCCCATGAACCGCCTCACTCCCATCACCCCCGGTGAACTGCTCCTGCAGGAGTTCCTCGAACCATTGGGCATTAGCCAGTACCGCCTGGCCAAGGCCATCGACGTGCCTGCCTCCCGCATCAGCGAGATCATCACCGGACAGCGAGCGATCACCGCCGACACCGATCTGCGCCTCTGCCGCGTGCTGGGGCTCAGTCCGGGGTATTGGTTGCGTGCGCAGGCTGCCCACGACACGGAGGTCGCCAGTGCTGAGCTGGCGGAAGAGCTGGAACGGATCCAGCCGTTGGTGGGTTGCTGAAGCCCATGGCCCACCCCCCTCTCGCCGACTGGAGCACCCCCCAGCCGTTCGCGCTGCCGGACCTGGGACCCGGGGTGGAGGGGCCACTGCGCGATCAACTGGAGACAGCCCTGCGTCGCATCGCCACCGACCCCTCCGTGCAGGCCCTGGTGGTGTTCGGCTCCCGCGCCACGGGCACTGCACGCGCCGATTCCGATCTCGACCTGCTGGTGGTGGAACGCATCCCCCAGCTGGAGCCTGAGGCCAAGGTGGCCAGCTGGGGGCGCCATTTCCAGCCGCTGCAAACCCTGCCCCTGCCGGTGGATCTGATCGTGAGCGGCAGCGCCGATGCCGAGCGCCTGGCCGGCTCCCGCTGGCGTGTGATCAGCGAGGCGGCCCGCCAGGGCCGGGTGCTGGTGGTGCAGCCATGACGCCGCAGGAGGGTGCCCGGGTG
>JBIIIX010000116.1:0-8803 GCA_044234415.1 Cyanobium sp. | reverse complement strand
TCAAGCAAACCACGCCAGAGGCGTTCGAGCCAGTAAACGACCTGCCTGTCAGGGTAACTGCTGCAGCACCATTGCAGGTCACCGAACTACCAGTGTTGGGGTTAATGGTGACTTCAGCCATTTTCGAGGCTTGGCCCATGGCGCATTCCTTAGCGACGCCAAGGAGTTCACCCACAGAGGACGCAGCGGCGGCACGGCTGCGTGCCCTCAGGTACTGAGGCAGAGCGACAGCGGCCAACAGCCCCACCACGGCAACCACGATCATCAGTTCGATCAGGGTGAAGCCAGTGCTGGCGCTGGGCACACGGCGAGTGCGCAAGCTGCGCAGCAATTCAAGTTGAGTTTTGGTTTTCATGGCGTGTTCGGTGGGCGATAGAAGTTAGCCAACCAATTCAGCCTAGCGGCGGATGACGAGCCGGTGGACGGCGCATACCCCCACCCCCAAGCAAAACCGGATGACAGATTTCTGAACGTTGGCTCAGAAACCAATGGGGTGCCAATCTCAAGCCTCATTAGCAACCTGATCCATCTCGCCACCCTGGGTCGCGTAAGTAGCCGAGCACTACAGGGGGGTGTTGGTGAGCCAGCCTTGCGAACTTGGCCGTGCTTGTCGCAAACGCTGGCCCTGCCGTGATCACCCCGCGGCTGGGTTCTACCACAATCTGCGGGGAGCAAAAAAAATCCCCCCAGCGAACTGGAGGGAACCATCTGTTTTCAGCTTAAGTGCCAATTGCAGTTTGGCGATGACAATGGCAGAACCCAGAGCCTTAGGTGAAGGAGCAGGTCAAAAAGCCCGAGGTGCTAATGAATGCTTGCACGCCAGTGTTGATGTCACCTGCGGTGACGTTCAAGCAAACCACGCCAGAGGCGTTCGAACCAGTAAACGACCTGCCTGTCAGGGTGATTGCTGCAGCGCCATTGCAGGTCACCGAACTACCACTGTTGGGGTTAATGGTGACTTCAGCCATTTTCGAGGCTTGGCCCACGGCGCATTCCTTGGCGACGCCAAGGAGTTCACCCACGGAGGACGCAGCTGCAGCACGGCTGCGTGCCCTCAGGTACTGAGGCAGAGCAACAGCCGCCAACAGCCCCACCACGGCAACCACGATCATCAATTCGATCAGGGTGAAGCCAGTGCTGGCGCTGGGCATACGGCGAGCGCGCAAGGTACGCAGCAGCTCAAGTTGGGTTTTGGTTTTCATGGCGTGTTCGGTGGGGGAAAGATGTTGCCCGACAAATTCACACTAGCCGCGGATTGCGCATACGTGGACAGCGCATCACCCCCCCAAGGGAATCCGGATGATAAATTTCTGAACGTGGGCTAAGCAGCCAATGGGGCGCCAACATCAAGGCTGACCAGCAATCTGATCAAATGGGCTGCAGATGACCTGCAGACCAAGATGTTTTGCAGAAACTTTTCGTTTTGTGGACAAAAGGGGCTGCCTCGCCACTCAACTGTTTCGACTGCACACATTGATTTCTAAGCTGACTTTCAGGATGCGCCGTGCTTCTGCTCAGCTGCCGTGCTGAAATATTTCTTCCAACTTCTGCTGCCACCCCGGATGCCTGGGGTGCGTTCTCTACGGCGTCAGATCCTTGCGCTCAGTCTGCTGGCGGTGCTCACCGGCTCGGGGGTGCTGGTGATCACCCATGCACTCCTTTCCAGCAACGCCCGCCGGCTGCGCCATAGCCAAGCTGTTGAGCGAATCCGGCAGGAACTGCTGGCTGCCCAAATCAGTGAGCGCAAGGGTGATGGCCTGCGTGAGCACTTACGACGGGTGCTCACCCCCGGCATGGTGGTCTGGATTGCCGGGCAGCCGTTGCACCGCCAGGGCATGCCCAGCATCGCCGCGGGATTCGCAATGTCCATCCCCCTGCCCAAGCTGCTCCAGCTCGCTGAATCCCAGATTGGAGATGGCGGTCCGCAGGAGTTTCGGGTTGGCCAGTGGAGCTACGTCAGCAGCGTCCTCAGCGTGCCTGAGCTGGCCCCCCGCGGCATGGTGCGGTTGGGGTTCATCAGCGATGTCACCGAGGATCAAGCCCAGGAGCAGTTTTTGCAGATCCTGCTCGCCGTATCAGCGCTGATCACCACCTTGATCACGGGTCTGTTGTTGCGGCCGGCGATCAGTTCGGGATTGAAGCCCTTGGATGAGCTGAGCATGCGGCTCGAGCAGATTCAGACCGATTCTTTGGCCCAACAGCAAATCCAGCTGGAGAATCAACCGATTGAGTTGCTGCCGATCGCCGAGGCCTTCAACCGCCTATTGCAACGGCTGTCTGAAGCCTGGGAGCGGCAGGGCACCTTCGTCAATGGGGTCTCCCATGAGCTGCGCACGCCAATCACGATCATCGGCGGCTATGCCAGGCGGCTGGCCCGGGAAGCCGAACCGCTTTCGCCGCGGCAGCGGCAGCAACTGGCCCTCATCGTTGCTGAAGCGGAGCGCATGGGGCATCTGGTCACTGATCTTCTCGATCTGGCCCGGAGCGATGCTGGCCAACTGCAGCTCAATCAAAGTGGTGTTGATCCTTGGACCACGCTGCGGTCGGTGTTGCAACGTCTCCAGGAGCATGCCGATGGTCGCCTGCAGATCGACCCCGCTCTTGAGGAGCGCGATCTACCCCGCGCGGGAGGAGATCCGGTCCGTGTGGAACAGTGCCTAGCCAATCTGATCGAAAATGCCATGAAATATGCACCAGCATCCACGCCGATCCTGCTCAGTTGTTCGCAACAGCCGTGCGGAAGGGTGGTCTTGCATGTGATCGATAAGGGTCCCGGGGTTCCCGTAAAGGATCGCCAGCGCATTTTTGAGCGATTTCGGCGGGGCAGCCAGGCCACCGATGTGGTGGGCAGCGGCATCGGGCTGGCGGTGGTGAAGGCTTTGATGCGAGCGATGGGTGGGGATGTGGATGTGGTGGATGGGCCTACGGGCGGGGCAGACTTCCGGCTACATCTCCCCGCCGAGGATCCAACCTCTGAGGCGAAGAGGAATTAAACATACTCAGGCACGGTGCGCCTTGCAGCGGCTGATGCCCAGGAAGAGTGTCAACCGGAGAGTGAGGGCAGCCCTAGTTGCCGCACCAGGGGACCGAGCCGCTCTAAGGCCACCGTCTTGTTCCAACAGTCATCGGCTCCGGCATGCAGCAGATCTTGTGCTCGGCTGGAGTCCCAGTTCGCGGTGACCACAATCACCTTGCCCGTAAAGCAGTGCTGGCGCAACTTCATCAAGCAGGTAAGGCCATCCATTTCAGGCATCACCAGATCGAGCAGAATCAATTGCAGATCATGCAGCTGCTCCCAGTTCAGCAGCTCCATGGCGGAGGAGAAGCAGGTGGCGGAGACCCCCATATCAACTAACTCGAGTGCCAGCAACTGGCGCAAGCGTGGATCGTCATCGACCACGGCTACGCTGAACGCGGTTGGCGGCTCTGACGACACGGAACTCATGGCCGCGGCTCTCCCTCTTTGAGCATAAATCCAACACCCCGAACCGTCTGGATCAGGGTTGGCAGGTTGGGAAGCTCAATCTTGCGGCGCAAGTAGCGTATATAGACATCGAGAAGGTTGTCGTCGCCAAAGTGGTTTTCGCCCCACACCTGATGCAGGATAGTGGTTCGCTCCAGCACCCGGTTGGGAGCCTGCATCATGCAACAGAGTAGATCGTATTCCCGCACTGTGAGGTTGATGCTTTTACCCTGGCGAGACACCTCCCTGGTCGCTGTATTGAGAATCAGGTCGGCAAACTGGAGCAGCTCGGCAGCGGTTGAGGTGTCCCCATAGCCTCGGCGTCGCAGATGGGCCCGGACACGTGCCAGCAGTTCCTCCAGGGAGAAGGGTTTGATCACAAAGTCGTCCGCTCCGGCATCCAGCGCCTCCACCCGGTCGCGGATCTGATCTCGGCCGGTCAGCATCAGGATCGGCAGAGTGAGCCCGCTGGCCCGGATGCGTCGGCACACCTCCACACCACTGAAGTCAGGCAGTTGCCAATCGAGCAATACCAGGTCGGCGGGTTGGCGGCGCAGCTCCAGCAGAGCCTCCTGACCATCACCGGCCTCGCGCGGACAATAGCCCTCTACCCCCAGCTCGCCGGTGAGGAACAGGCGCAAGCGCGGGTCGTCATCCACAACCAGGACCTGGAGCTGTTCCGCTGTGGGGTCGGCAACAGGACTAATCACAACCCGATCGAGAGTCGATTCAGCTTAGGTCCATCCGTCACACAGGATTCGCTGTTGACCAGCAGCGGGGCTACGCCGCCAGGGCGGCTTGACCCCACGGTCGCTGCACGGATGCAGCCAAACCGGTGGCAGGCCCGGGCCAGGCGATCAGAAACCGGTCGGGCTGGGGCCTGCTGTGCTGTGCTGGCCATAAGATGATCATGAACTTCCATTGCTGGTGCGAACGATGCCTGCATCACCCGAAGCGCTGGCCATCCTGCCATTCCAGGAAGCAATGCACCGAGCTGGCATCGCAACCGGTACCGATAAAATTTCAATTCATCGTTACGACCAAGTCTATGGCAGGGCATTGGCTGGCTATGCCAATACCGAGTCTTTCGCTATGCTAGAGATTGGCTTTGGCGCAGGGGAAGGAGTAGCCTTCTGGCAAGCCTTATTCCCCCACGCCTTTCATTATTGCCTCGACCTTGACCATGGAGACTGGGCTGATGGAAACACCTGTGTGCTGCGGGTTGACCAATCCAAGCCTCAAGATCTGGAGAGAGCTATTGCAAATGTGCAACATCCGATTTCCCTGATCGTCGATGACGGCTCCCATCACCCCGAACATCAGCTGCTGAGCTTTTCCATGCTGTTTCAGCAACTGCTCCAACCTGGAGGTCTCTACATCCTTGAGGATGTGGAAACCTCCTATTGGCGCCGAGGAAACCTCTATAGTTACGAATATAGTTACGGCCTTGGCAACCGCCATTCGGCTGTTGAGGCATGTAAGCTTCTTGCAGATTTTGTCAACCGACGCTTTCTCGATCCCGCAGATCGCAATTGGCTGGTTGCCTCCCTCCTTGATGTTGGCATCGATCCTGCCGCCGCGGCCCAGGTGGAATCCGTGAGCTTTGGCCGCAATGCCATCCTGCTCCTGAAAAACCTTGCCACCCCAGCCGATGATCTGCAACCAGTTTATCTCCATCATCGCCGCACCTCCAGGGGTTCGCCGCCCATGAGCCAGCCTCCCACGGACGAGAATCCTCGTGCCCAAACCAGTGCGGCACAAAAACAGTAACGCCTTGGGTTGGCAAGTCGTTCCACTCGGCACCACCGCTGAGCTGAGCGAACGCCCCCCCATTGCCAGCCAGCTCAGCACTGCTTGGATGGTGGTGTGATCGGTGTCATGGGCAGATGGGAACCACGATGAAGAACCCTGGCCTGGGGCAACCCCAGCTCGCCCTGCGTCTGGCTCGCTGGGGAGTGGCCATCGTGGTGGTCTATGCCTTGGTCGCCCTGGCCACCCCCTGGCTGATCCAACTGGGCTGGCTGCCGGAACCCAATGCCGGCCTTGCCAATCCGATCAATGGCGCCCCGTCGCTCCAGCACTGGTGCGGTACCGATCGGCTCGGGCGGGATGTGTGCGTGCGAACCCTCGCCGGCAGTGGCGTGGCCTTGCAGGTGGTGTTGATTGCCCTGGGGCTGGCGCTGGTGATCGGCGTGCCGCTGGGCATGGTCAGCGGCTACCTCGGCGGTTTGGTGGATCGCCTGTTGGTTCTGTTAATGGACACGCTGTACACCCTGCCTGTCTTGCTGCTCTCGGTGGTGTTGGCGTTCCTGCTGGGCCGGGGGTTGCCGAACGCGGCCGCAGCGCTGTGCGTCGTCTACGTGCCACAGTATTTTCGTGTGGTGCGCAATCAGTCCGCCCAGGTGAAGGCGGAGTTGTTCATTGAGGCAGCCCGTTCTCTCGGGGCCGGACCATTATGGATTCTGCGACACTATCTGTTCCGCAATGTGATCACCTCCGTGCCAGTGTTGCTCACCCTCAATGCAGCCGATGCGGTCCTGGTGCTGGGCGGTCTTGGTTTTCTTGGGCTGGGACTTCCGGAGAGCACGCCCGAATGGGGGGGAGATCTGCAGCAGGCCATGGTCGATGTGCCAATCGGGGTGTGGTGGACGGCTCTTTACCCGGGGCTGGCCATGTTCGTGTTGGTCCTGGGGCTCTCTTTTCTGGGTGAGGGGCTTGAGGCCGTGTTGTCCGCCGGGCCGCGACGTCGCCCCTGAGGGCAGCAACCGTGTAGATGGAGGTCATGCTGTGGCGAGCGTTGATGCGTAACAAGGCCGATCGGGCAGGCTAACGTGGGTTGATGACAGGCCCCCGACGCTCCTCGCCTGTTGCCTCTCTCGTCTGATGCGTCTCGCCAGGGCTGAAGGGCAATACTGTTCAGCAATGGTCGACCGGCGAGCACTGCTGCTTCTGTTAGCAAGGCGCACCGCTATCAGATTGTGTTGTCATCCAGGACATTGGCAGGTAGCATTCTATTGAATCTCTCGTTGTTTGGCGCCGCCCCTCAGTTCGAAACTTCGCAAACCATTCTGCTGCCATGGAGCTAGACCATCTGAACCATTTGGATCTGATTGAACGCTTGGCCACCAGCTCGGCAGCCGCGTTCCCGTGGATCTCGACTGAAGACCAGGTTGGGATCCTGGCCAAGCTGCTAGATTTTGACAGTAGCTTCTGGACCTTCAGCCATTATCTTTCTCTGCCTCTCTATAAGGAAACTCTGCTGTTGTTGAATAGCGGCTTAGCAGCGAGCTGGCTGCCGGAGAGGCCTAGATTGGCGGTGGTTTTACCTGTCTATTGCGCTGATCGCGATCTGCTTCAGATGGCGCTGCAAAGTCTGCAGAACCAGCTGGGTGTTCAACTCGATGTTTGGATCAGCATTGATGGTCGCGATCAGGATCGAGAGCTGGTGGCGGATGTGCTGAGCCAGCTTGAAGCGGAGGCTGGTGCGACAGCCATTGTCAGCCTTCAGGTTCTGCATGGCAGCAGCAATGTGGGGGTCGGTCGCTGCCGCAACCATGCCCTGCAGAACATTACCGCCCCATGGTTCACATGCCTGGATGCCGATGATATCTTCCATCCCTTGCGCTGTTTGCATGCGCTCCTGCTGTTGCGTCAGCTGGGAGTTGAGCGCCTCAATACAGGCTGGAGCAGGGTTTCACTGCGGCAAAGGAAGATTATCTTGATCAATGGGCTGATGGCTAGCCATGGGCACAATAGTTTTGTCGCCTGCACCAGCCTGCTACAGCGCTATGGCTATCTTGCCGACCTCAGAGTACATGAGGACACCGAATATCAACAGCGTCTACAGTTTTTTCAGGTGCCAATGCAGGCCACTTCTGCGGTTGGTCATTATCTGAATTCCGAGGTCACCCCTAACTATCAGTCATTGTCGACGCCGCTGCGGAAGAATGTTCATGCCATTGACGACCATCCCTATCTCTGCGGTAGCGTGATTGCCGAAGCCGACGACGAAAGGCTGAGAATCCACCAGCAGTATCAGCAACACTATCGGCAGCTTTTCGCTTCTGCATTGCTAGCCGCATTCCCGCCAAACTGAGTTAGCCATGGCATGCTTCAGTCTCGTCACCCTGCTCCCCGAAGGATATGGTCATGTCAGCGCCTTCCTCGACATCAAGTTGTTGCTGTATTACTCCCTACAAGATCTGGGCCATGAAGTGTCCTTGGCAACTAATCGCTTTCCGGAGAATAGCACCGCTATCGTTTTCGGGGCCCATTTGATCACGGATGAATTCCTAATTGATCTTCCCCGAGACTGCATACTCTTCAATACTGAACAGCTGGGCAGGCATGGATCGCCTTGGTCGGATCAGATGATCGCTCTTGCCCAGAAGCATGTGACTTGGGACTATTCAAGCTTTAATCTCCAGGAGCTGTTGAAAGGCAATGGCCATGCCAAGGCTCTTCGATTCCGCCTTGGTTACCACAGTGAACTGGAACGGATTCCAGCCAGATCAGCACAGCCTGGCGAATTCATCTTTTATGGCTCGATCACGCCACTACGTGAACAGATTCTCGGCCGGATTAGGCTATCCGAACGTCTAAAGATCTCGGCCTACTTCGGGATGTATGGCTGGCAACGCGATGGCCTCCTGTCGCGTGCCCGTGCCATTTTAAATCTACACTCACAACCTTGTCGCGTGCTGGAGTGGGTTCGCATGTTGCCTTTACTTGCCAACGCTGTTCCTTGTATCGCTCTCGTCCATCCAGACAGCCGCTGCGATGATGATCAACTCAGCTATTTGCTGACAGTTTCCGAGCAAGATCCAACTGACGAGCTGGAGGATCTCTACGAATCGGTTGATCGCTTGCAGGATCATGCTCAAACAAGCCAACAGCGGTTTCGTGAGCACGAGCCACAGCTTGCATTCACAGAAGCTGCTCTTGACGCGACATTTGATTCCGGCTTTGTGCCAGCGCTCGGTCCTGAGCGCAAGCCCCCTTGGTGCGATTCACCAGCCCGGCGGGAACCCGATCGTTTGTGGTATCAACATATCTACAACTGGATCAGCGATCCTCGTCGCATCAGCGAATTTCATTTGCAGGAAGGTTGGCAGCGGCAATATCATCCAGATGCGCGCTTCGCAGAGGAATTCCAGGCACCTGTCTGGCTTGAAGATGGTCCCCCAGCCACTGGGGCGTCACGAGCACAGCGGCTGGCTGTCGTTCTACATTTTCATCAGGAACAGGAAGCACGCTTGTTCTTTGCCAACTTTGGTCGGCTGCTTGCTGACCAGGCAGACTTTTTCATCACAACATCGAATGCGGTGGTTTCGGCAGCCC
>JBIIIX010000115.1:0-8893 GCA_044234415.1 Cyanobium sp. | reverse complement strand
GGCCAGCGCCTTCAACGCGCTGCTGGCGGAAGCCATGCGGTCGGCCGAGCAAGCGGCCCGGAGCGCCCTGGAGACCCCGGGCACAGCCCCGTAGAGTCGCGCCATCTCAGGCAAATCACCCATGAGGGCTCGTGCGTTGACCGGGTCTGCCCAACGCCATCAACGGCGCGGGACCTGGCTGCTGGCCCTTTCGCTGGCTGTGCTTCCGGTGGCCCCCTCCCTGGCCCAGTCACCTTCGTTGGTTGACCAGCCCAAGGTGCTCGAAGGTGCCGGTAGCCCCTTCAACCTCGCCGCCGTTCAGGCATTGCTGAAACGCGGCGATGCAGCGGTGTCGGCCGGCAATCTGGCCGAGGCGCGGCGCCTGTATGACCAAGCCCGCGATGCCAGCCGCCGTTTGCTCGGGTTCTACCGCGACCTGAGCGGATCCTTCCGCGGCTTGGATGCCCGCATCCCGCGCGAAATGGATGAAAAGGGCCGCGAAACACTTGGACTGCTGGTGGAGGCCAACCTGCGGCTGGCCGCCCTGTTCCGGCGCCAGAACCAGCCCGAGGTGGCGGTGCCACTGCTTGTGGAGGTCGTCAAGACCATGACCCCCGCCAGCGAACCCGGACGCCGCGCCTACCAGCAGCTGCTGGAGCTTGGCTTCGTCTCCACCCCCTACAACGCCCCTGCTCCGGCCAGTGGGGCGGGGGGCGGCAACTGATCGCCAGGCCGATTACATTCCGGCTTGTTCAACGTTCCGCAGGCCCGTCACACCGCATGGTTCAACACGACGAGGTTTGTCAGGCCATCCGCCGCGCTCTGCCCGACGCCAGCGTCGATGTGGAGGATCTCACCGGTGGAGGCGATCACCTGCAAGTCAAGGTCAGCTCCTCGGCCTTTGCCGGGCTGAGCCTGGTACGCCAGCATCAGTTGGTGTACGCCGCCCTGCGCCAGGAGTTGGCCAGTGAGGCGATCCATGCCTTGGCCCTGGAAACCAGCGTTCCCGCCTGAATCCCCACGGCTTCCCTGGAGCCCCTGACCACTCCCCAATCCAGCCATACAGCCCTCTCTGCCATGGATGCCCAGCTCAAGCAGCGGATCGAAACGCTGATCGCCAGCAGCCCTGTTTTCGTGTTCATGAAAGGCACGAAGCTGATGCCCCAATGCGGCTTCTCCAACAATGTGGTGCAGATCCTGCATGCCGTTGGCGTTTCCTTCGAAACGTTCGACGTGCTCTCGGACACGGAGATCCGCCAGGGCATCAAGGACTTTTCTGAGTGGCCCACCATTCCGCAGGTTTATGTGAACGGCGAATTCATCGGTGGTTCCGACATCCTGATTCAGCTGTACAACAATGGTGAACTGCGTGAAAAGCTGACCGTGGCATTGGGGTCTTGAGCCCAGGGCTCGATTGAGCGATGCCGTTCAGCCGCCCACCTATTGAGGCAGCCGCTCCGCTGAACAACGCGCTGGGGCCCACGTCCCCCACCTGCACCAAAACAGTGGCCGCCGACACCACAGATTGGGCTAGGAGGCCATCACCAGGTCGAGAAGCTGGCGGGTGGGGGCAGGGTGTCGAACCGGGAATGGGGAGCGTTTGTCGCAGCAGCTCGGAGCGGCCTCAGTGGCGGCTGGCCTCGTACAGGGTGCGGGGATCCCCATCGGGACCCACGAAGGAGGAGGGGTCGAGGATCCAGCGATCGATCAACTCCTCAAGCCGGCGTTGGGATTGGTGATCGAGCACGCCGGTGCGACGCAGGGCGTGCAAGTAGCCATCGGCGTAAAGCCTGAGCTCCGCGGGCCCGTGGAAGCGCTGGGCCAGCTCCTGGCAGGCGTCGCACAGGGACTGGAAGTGGCGGATGGCGTCTGGGTGCTGGAGGGCGGTCATGGATGGTGCTCAGCCCGTGGGCCGCTGCAGCCATTGTGCAACGGGATGGCGGCAGCCGCGAGGGCGGGGGGGGTTGGGACGGTTGCGAAGGCATCGCCTGATCCCCGTTGAACTGGAACATTCCCGTTAGCATTCGTTTACGAAGCGCGTTCTGTTCGCGTCCTGCTTTGATCTGAAGCCGATCCGCATGGTCCAACAGAACTCACCAGCCCACGCACCCCCCAGCAGCCAAGATTCCTCACCCCGCCGGGTGTTGGTCGTTGATCCCCATTCCACGCTGCGCACGGTGCTGGCCCAACGGCTACGCCAGGATGGGCACCTCGCGGCGGCGGTGGCCACGGCACGCGAAGCCCTTGAACTCTGCCAAGACCAGTCGCCCGATCTGCTGGTGAGCGCCGAACTCCTGGAGGAGTACTCCGCCTTGCGACTGGCGGCTCAGCTGCATTGCCCGGTGATGGTGCTTACGGCCTGTTCCGGTAGCGAGCCTGTGGTGTCGCTTCTCGATGCCGGTGCCGACGACGTGTTGCGCAAGCCCTTCGGATTGGAGGAGCTGGCGGCCCGCTGCCGAACACTGCTGCGCCGCAGCGGTCATGGCTTGCAGGAGCGGGTTTGCGTCGGCCCGCTGGAGGTGCATTTGCTACTGCGCCAGGTAACGCTGCGCGATCAACCGGTGGAGCTCAGCCCCAGGGAGTTCGCCCTGCTCTGCGCGCTGCTGATGCCCCCCGGGGTGGTGCGGAGCCGGCAGGAATTATTGCGCATGGCGTGGCCTCCATTCAGCGGCGGGCCCCGCTCAGTGGACACGCAGGTGCTCACTTTGCGCCGCAAACTTGAGCAGGCGGGCCTCGGGGAAGGCGGAGGCATTGAAACAATGCGCCAACAGGGCTACCGCTTCAGTCTTGACACTTTGCCCACCCAAGAAGAAGACATGAACACTGGCCTGCTTGTTGCACCGATGAACTCTAGCCGCCTCAGCTAAATCTCACAGGGTTGAACATTGTCTTCGCAAAAGCAATCATTTCTCCCGCAAGCAGGAGTGTCGACAGAATAGCCAATAGCTGGTATGTCCAAGGGGGAGTGAGTCGACCCACCTGCGCTGTACTCAGACCGGTGTAACGCGAGAAGCTGGCTAAGAAGGCGTCGAACTTCTCTAGGCGTTGGGGCAAAAGATAGGCCGTTACCTGACCTGTCGCAGCGCCGCTTGGGTCGGCCTTCACCCGCACGTAATAGACCCGGCCCCCTTGGCTGGTGGCCACGGGCGTCAGGGCGGTGATGGCACTCCAGGGCACAGTCCAGCCGCGGCGCAGCAGCCAGTTGCTCCAGGCAGGGTACCCCACCTTGAGGCCGCTACTGCTCAGCTCAACCCGTTCGCTGAGCAAGGCCAGGATCGGCATAGCACCCAGCAAAAGAGCCAGCAAACAGGCTAAACGCCAGGCTGGCGGAGCTAGGAACGGCAACGGCAACAGCAGAGCGCCGTAAAGGATCAGCAGGGTGAAGCGAATCAGCCTGGACATGCCATAAAGCTCAACCGCCTCGCCACCGTGGGGCTCCTGGCCGCTGAGCACCTCGGCCACACTGGAATCAGCCGAGCTGGCTGCGGAACTGAAAGAAGGGGGTCCGCTGAGGTTGGTCAAGGGAAGAGCTTGGATCGATCGGAAGGGAAACAGCCAAGGCAGATCAGCGGTCCTCTGGGGAGCCGGGCAGGGGCTCAATCAAAGAGGAGGGCTGATAGCGACCACCGAAAACCTCAGCCTCGCGCCCCTTCCAGAACTCGCCGAGCCGCATCAGATCGGCATGGGCATCACGCAAGCATTCCTCGTACTCATGGGGCGGCATGGTGTGCTGGGTTTCCTTGAGCTTGGCGATTCTCAGCAGATGCCACATCCACGGTTTATCGAGCTCACCGCGGGCTTCTAGGTAGCGGGCCAGTTGCTCGGAACTGGGCAGGGGGGCGGCGCTCATGGCTCGTGGATGACGTGGCGAGAACGATATGCGCAACCGCGTGGCCAACGTGGCCGCCAGCCTGCGGGATCTCCGCCCATGGCCCGCCAGGGTGCCGGCGGGAGCACGGCTCGAGCCTGTGGGCCCGCTACCGCTAGCGCAGCAATCCGCGATCAGCAACGTGGGCTGGTGGCGCGCTGCCGCCAGGATGTCGCCGTGGGGTCCCGCCACGATGCTGTTGCCCAGATAGCCCGCCATCACCACACCAGGCGGTGGGTGCGCGCCGCCTGGGCAACCCGCCGCCGGCTCGGACCATCCACCGGCTCGGCCAGCTGCCGGAGCGAGCGGGGTCCATGAACTTGAATGCTCATCAGATGCATCGCAGCGCATGTCCGCCCGTCGCCGTGCCGCCAACCTGGGGTTCCATGCCGGGCTCAGCGCCAGGATCGCCGCCGCCAATCTTCCCGCCGAAATCCCCAGGGATCGCCTGCCCGCCGCAGGACTGCACGCCGATCTGGCCTATGAGCTCATCCATGATCATCTGATGCTGGATGGCAATGCTCGGCTCAACTTGGCAACCTTCGTGGGCACCTGGATGGAGCCTGAAGCACGCCGCCTGATGGAGGAATGCGCGGATAAGAACATCATCGACAAGGATGAATATCCACAGACGGCAGAGCTGGAGGAACGCTGTTTGCGCATCATCGCTGATCTTTGGAATGCCCCCGACCCCGAGCAAGCGGTGGGTACCTCCACCACCGGCTCCAGCGAGGCCTGCATGTTGGCAGGGTTGGTGATGAAGTGGCATTGGCGGCAGCGGCGCCGGGCCGCCGGCCAGGATGTCAGCCGCCCGAACCTGGTGATGGGCAGCAACACCCAGATTTGCTGGGATAAGTTCTGCGCCTATTTCGACGTCGAGCCGCAGCTGGTGCCGATCACGCCGGAGCGCCTGCAGCTCGGGGTGGAGGAGGCGATCGCCAGCTGCGATGAGAACACCATCGGCGTGATCGGCATTCTCGGCAGCACCTTCGATGGCAGCTACGAACCGATCGAGGAGCTGCACAAGGCCCTCGATGCTCTGCAGGAGCGCACCGGGCTCAACATCCCGATCCATGTGGATGCCGCCTCGGGCGGCTTTGTGGCGCCATTCAATAGCCCAGATCTAGTCTGGGATTTTCGCTTAGCTCGTGTGGTCTCGATCAATGCCAGCGGCCACAAGTACGGCGGCGTGCTGCCCGGCGTGGGCTGGTGCCTGTGGCGTCACGACGACCAATTGCCCCAAGAGCTGCGCTTCAATGTCAACTATCTGGGCGGTGAAATGCCAACGATCGGCATGAACTTCTCGCGCCCCGGCGCCCAGATCATCGGCCAATACTTCAACTTCCTGCACTTAGGCCGCGCCGGCTATCAACACCGCATGGCGGTGCTAGAGGCGATCGCTTGCCACCTGGCCGACAGTTTTGCGGCGATACCGCCGCTGCGGCTGGTGAGCCATCCGCTGGGCCAGCTGCCGGTGTTTGCGGTGGAGCTCAACCCCAGCATCCAGAACTGGACTGTGTTTCAGCTCTCCGACAAGCTGCGAGAGCGGGGTTGGCTGATTCCCGCCTACACCCTGCCGGCGGATTGCCAGTCGATGGCGGTGTTGCGCTTCGTGGTGCGCGCCGGCTTCAGCCGCGACATGGCCGATGACCTGATCGAAGACGTGAAGAGGGCGGTGGCCTGGTTCCAGAGCCTCGATGGCCCGATGCCTGAACCGGAGAGGCGACAGGCGAGTTTCCATCACTGAGTCCAGCATGAGAGCGCTATCCCCAACCAACAAACTGCCCCATGGATAACAGCTCTTTCCAGCACTATCTGATCGGCTTGCTGGCGATTGGCAACAATGTGTCGTCGCTGGGGGCTTACCTGGCTGAGACGCAGGGGATGACCAGGCGGCGAATCTGGCAAATGATCCTGACCACCAGTCTCGTCTGCTTCATCTTCTTGGCGGTGTTCATGCTGTTCGGCACAGCTGTACTGAACTTCTTCGGCATCTCAATCAGCAGCTTCGAGATCGCCGGTGGCCTGCTGCTAGGCGGTGTGGGGATGGAAATGATGAGCTCCGACACCCACGGCCCTGCCGCCCACAAGGCGGTGGCGCTTCCGGCGGAGGATGACGACAACAACGCTATTTCCAATGCCGTGGTGCCGATCGGCATCCCCCTCACGGTGGGGGCAGGTACGGCGTCGGCGGTGGTGCTGTTCACCTCCTCGGCGGCCCGCAACGGCAGCAGCGACATGCTGCTGGCCGCCATCCTGGCACTGGTGCTGATCAATGCCATGGTCTTCCGATTCGCCAATACGGTGATGCGCCGGGTCGGCCCCCTGGCGCTGACGATTTTCACCAAGATCATGGGCTTGTTCACCCTCTCCATCGGTGTTGAATTCGTTGTCCATGGCGTCACAACGATTTACAAGGGGTTGATGCAGCACTGATCGGGTTGTCGCCGCTGCAGCCGCCATGAGGCCCATCCCACGGGATTGCAATGCCCGAAACCGAAGGGTCGGCAAGATTCGCTGTAAAGCCGGCCGAACGATTATGCTGGCGGCCGATCCATCCAAGCGGCCCGATCATCCTGGCGGCCCTGGGGGGGGACCCTGAACGCCAACGCTGACTCTTCGGCCCGGGTGGACGTCCAGCACCGCCGCCGATCAGGCTGGGTTGCCGTGCCCGCCCCCAGCCATGTCCAGCACCCCAGAGCCGAGCGCCGAAGAGCTGATCGCGCGGTTCGCCTTGCAGCCGCACCCCGAGGGGGGCTGGTACCGCGAATGGCATCGCAGCGGCCTGCGGATCACCCGCCAGGACGGCGCCGAGCGGTGCGGCCTCACCACCATCCTGTTTCTGCTGGAGGCGGGGCAGATCAGCCGCTGGCATCGGGTGAAAGGGGCCGATGAGGCTTGGCAATTTCTCGATGGCGCCCCACTAGAGCTGTGTTGCCTGCCCCCCGAAGGTGGAGCGCCGCTGCGGCGGCTGTTGAATGCCCCCTTGCGCGATCCCGCCGCCGATCCGATGGCGGTGGTGCCGGCGGGCTGGTGGCAGGCGGCCCGCAGCCTGGGGGATTGGAGTCTGGTGAGCTGCGCGGTGGGGCCGGGCTTCAGCTTCGACGACTTCAGCCTGTTACGGGATCTCCCAGCGGAGCAGCACCCCCAGGGGGCGGATCTGACCTTGCTCTAAGCCCTTGCCCGAGGCGCCATGCCTTTCTCCCGGATGCACAGGGTGGAGGAGGAGCAGAGGCCAGCCCGTTGATCGCATGCGGGTTCAAGCGCTCAGGCGTCGCGAATCGCGGCTGTGCCAGGACGCCTCGACCCGCATGCGCCCTTGACCTGCCCGGAACTCCTCCAATTGCGGCGCCGGCACCAGCTGGAAGCGCTCCAACCGGCTCAGCTCCCAGCCCCGCAAGCGAATGAACGCCTGCAACCTCTGGGCGGCGACATCGGCGGACATCAACCGCAGGGCCCGGCGCGGATCTGAAGTGAGCCGACCACTATCTGACAACCAGCGGGGGCGACGCAGGCTTGTTGTGGTGAGCATCACGCTCCATTGGTGGGACCCGGCCATCGGAACCCGCTACGGATGGCCCAGGGTGCCGCCTCCATGGCTGATGCGCCAGTCGCCTGTCAGCTTCATGCGGGGGCGTCGAAGAGCAGCCCCCACAACCTCCGGATGGTCGGGCTCCCTGACCAGAAGCTTGTGGCGCGGCGGATGGCGCGGCAGATGGCCCGGCGGATGGCCCGGCAGCGCCGCCAGTCCCTGGCGGACCAGGTCCGCGGTGCCGCAGCGGGGACCCGTATCGCTCTGGTGGGTTCCCTGACCGCGGCTCCTGGCAAAGAGGCCCAAAGTGGAGCGAAATCCTTGGGTTGCCAATGATCTCCCTCCTCCAGCCGCTGCGCCTGCGCCTTGGATGCTTGCTGCTGGGGTGGGGAGAGAGGCTGCTCAACGGCGTGGCCGCTGGCACGGCCGAGGCCCCGCCAAACCTGCGCGGCGGCGTTGATCCGAGCCCCGCGGATCCCGGCGGCGGCCGGACAGCGGCGCCATCGGGAGCCTCGCCTCTGGAGGGGGGCCAACCGCCAAGCTCCGCGGTCAGCCAGGTCCATGGAGCGCCACCACCAGCGTCGCCACCGCAGCCGCCGCAGCTGGCGTCAGCCACGCGCGGAGCGATGGCAGCCGCTCGGCCAAGCGATCCCGCCAGAGACCCGGCAGCCCACCGCACCTCCGATTCCGCCACCGATTCCGCCACTGATACCGCCACTGATACCGCCGCGGGCCCCGATGCCGTCCAGGGCCCAGACCCTGCTGCTGACCAGGGCGACGCGGCGCCCCTGACGCCAGCCCTGCGTCGCCCGATCCCGATCGAAAAGGCCGTTCTCAACCACGACCTGCGGGTGCTGCGCCGCGAAGCGGCCGACGCCCTGGCCGCCCTCGGGGCGGCCCATGCCCTCGTCAGCTCGGCACGGCTGGCCCAGGTGCAGGAGCTGCGCCAGCGGATCGGCGAAGGTCAGGTGAGCGAAGACACCCTGCTCAGCCTGGCGGCGGATTATCAAGGCTGGGTGAACGACCAGGTGCGCCTGTTCGATGCCCTCAGCTTGGTGATGCGGATGCGCATCCCCGCCGGGCGCGTGCTGGAGCAGCTGGATCCGGCGATGCGGCCCCAGGCCTGCAACCACCTGGAAATGCTCTGCCTGGAATACGAGCGCCAACAGCTCAACCAGAGGTTTCCGCGCGAGTCGTCCAGCGACAAGGATCGGCAGAACTGATCAGGACGGATGGCGATCAAACCCCGCCATGCCGCCCTAAGGGCGAAGCCCTGGCCACAATTTCCATACCCTGTAGTTCAAGGATCTTTCAGCCGCCCCACGGGAACCTGCGGGATCAGCCCTGGCCCGCGGCGGCGATCGTGAGGGGGAGCCGCTGAAAAGGCCCGAATAGGTTTGAGTAGTGTCCCCTAGTTTTGTTGGGGATCAGTCTGGCCGCGTTGGTTGTTAGGGAGACGGCCGAGCTCGCTTTGCTTGCCACTCCGAGAGTGAACTTTGAAGGTGAACAGCGTG
>JBIIIX010000114.1:0-8900 GCA_044234415.1 Cyanobium sp. | reverse complement strand
AGCTTGCTGGGGTCGAGGTTTTGCCTCTGCCTCGCGGTCTCGAGATCGAGGAAACGGGTTTGTGCTACGCCGAAAATGCCCGTCTCAAGGCAGAGGTGGTGGCGCGGCACAGCGGTGAATGGGCCCTAGGCGATGATTCCGGCATTGAGGTCGACGCCCTTGATGGCCGGCCAGGCCTCTTTTCCGCTCGTTATGCCCCCACCGACCATGAACGCCAGCACCGCTTGCTGAAGGAGCTGCATGGCACCCTCTACCGCGGCGCTCGCTTCGTTACGGCCATGGCACTCGCCGATCCAAGCGGTCGCACCGTGGCGGAGGCCGAAGGGGTGTGCTTTGGCACCATCCTCGACCAGCCTGAAGGCCATGGCGCTGGCTACGACCCACTCTTTTACGTTCGCGAGGCTGGCAGTAGCTATGCCCGCATGGGTCCCCATCTGCGCAGCCGGCTGGGCAGCCGCGGCAAAGCAGCGCGGGCGTTGGCCCCGGCGCTGCGCCAGCATCTCCAGCTTGACGCGTCGCCCTAGCCGTTGATGGCCGCTACGGCGCGCATCGCGGCGGCGGCGGCTTCCTCCACATCCCCCTCCCGACCGGCGAGGGTGAGGCGGCCGAAGGCTCCGACGGCCTTGACGTCGACCACGGTGATGTTGGAACCCTTTTCGGCTTCGTTGGCGGCGATCAGCACATAACCCGCCGGTTCGGTCTCGAGAATGAACATGCTCATGCCGGCCTGGATCATCGAGCCTCGGCGGTTCTGGCGGTTGATCAACACCGCATGATCCGGTGTGACCGCCCGGATGATCTCCGTCCAGGTGACCTCGCAACGGCTGCGCTGGGAGATGCTGCTGCCAATCGCCTCCAGCACCACCTCGCCGGAGTGGAGCACATTGCTCTGATCGCGATGGTACATGGCGATTGAGCCGAAGGCCCGCTCCACCACCATCTGGCCAAGCCGCACGGTGCTGGCCTTCAGGGCAATGTCGGTGACGCGGTGGACGGCCATGCCCGGGGACACCTCCAGCCAGAGGCAGGCATCACCGGGGATCGGCAGAAACCCCTGGGACACCGTGCCCATGTAGGCCGCGAGCTGAGGTTGAAGCGAATCGAGAAACACATAGGTGCGCAGTTCGATCGACTGCACGTGACTGCTCTGGCCGGCAAAGCGTCGGCCTTCGCTGTCTGTGGTGATCACACAGCTGGCACCACTCTGGTCGCCGCTGCGGGGCGTGCTGATTTCCGTGCCGGTGATCTGGATCCTGCTGCCCGCAAGGGCGGTACGGCGCCGGGTCACGGCTCTGTCTTCCGAGCTGAAGGAGCGAGCATTCGGTTGCATCAGGTAATGGTCCGCTGCCTCCCTAACGAACGAATGGGGTGAAAGCGGTTGCTGCGCAAGGCACGAGCAACGGGACCCGAGGTGGAGGGATCCTACCCCGCAACCTTTGGCCGATCGCCTGGAATCGGGCCTCGGCGGCGGGGAGCGTGGCTCGGATGGATCAGCATTGCCGATGGCGCTGATCAGTGAAACCGGGCCGCGACGACGTCGTTCGACGCGCCGCGGCATCGGATCGAGGGTTCGATCAACCAGCTGAGGGAGAGAAACACGATCCGTGCTCAAGCTCTGCGCCGGTGGTTTGGGTTTCGGCACGCCTCGAGAGCCGCCGCGGCAGGCCTGGACGTTCCCCGTCTCAGGGCTGCGGTGGAGAAGGCCCAGCGATCAGGAGCCCACTTGCACACCCTCGATGCGATCTTCAATCTCCTGGTAGATCTCCTGGAGTTGGGCGATGTTCTGCTCGCTGGTTTCCCAATAGCCGCGGCCGTGCACTTCCAGCAGGGTGCCGACGATGCGCCGGAAGCTGTGGGGGTTGAGATCCATCAGCCGCTGGCGCATCTCTGCATCGTTGATGAAGGTGTCGTTTGCCTCCTCGTACACGAAGTTGTCGACGGCCCCGCTGGTGGCGCTCCAGCCCAGGGTGAAGTTCAGGCGTTTAGCCACCTCCCGAACCCCTTCATAACCTGAGTTGAGCATGCCCTCGTACCACTTGGGGTTCAGCAGCTTGGTGCGTGAATCGAGCCGGATGGTTTCGCTGAGGCTGCGCACCTGGGCATTGGCTGTGGTGGTGTCCGCGATGTAGCTCGTGGGCGCCTTGCCATCGGCGCGCAGGCCGGCAATCAACTTGGTGGGGTCGGAATCAAAGTAATGGCTGACATCGGTGAGTGAGATCTCGGCGGAGTCGAGATTTTGGAAGGTGACATCAGCGGTTTTCATGGCGGCTTCGAACACACCTCGCTGCTGGTTCATCTCGCCTGGGTTGTCTGCATTGAAGGCAAATGTTTTGCGGGATAAATACATTTCCTGTAACTCCGATTCCTCCTCCCAGGTGCTATTCTCAACCGCCAGGTTGACATTGGAGCTGTAGCTACCGCTCGCGTTCGAAAACACCCGCGTGGCGGCATCCCGCAGTGAGATGCCCTGCTCCACCGCCTGCTCCAGGCTGTGTTTGCGAACAAAATTCATTTCGATCGGTTCATCGGCCTCAGCCGCCAGCTTCACGCCCTGATCGATCAGAGCCATCTGGTTGATGAAGAGATCACGAAACACGCCCGAGCAGTTCACCACCACATCCAGGCGTGGCCGCCCAAGCTCTTGCAAGGGAATCAGCTCCAGCTTGTTGACGCGGCCGAGCGAATCGGGCATCGGTCGCACGCCGATGAACCAGAGAATCTGGGCCAGCGATTCGCCATAGGTCTTGATGTTGTCGGTTCCCCAGAGCACGCAGGCGATCGTCTCCGGCCAGGTTCCTTGCTCAGCCTTTTGCCGCTCGATCAGCCGGTCGACGACGACTTTGGCGGCGGCGATCGCCGCCCGGGTGGGGATGGCCTGGGGATCGAGGGCATGGATGTTCTTGCCGCTCGGGAGCACGCCAGGGTTGCGGATCGGATCTCCTCCAGGGCCCGGCAGCACGTATTCGCCATCGAGGGCACGCAGCAAACTCTGCATCTCCTGATCGGCGCACACCTGCTCCAGGCAGAAGCGCAGATAGGCGAAGCTGCGATCGAGCTCGGCCCCATCAACGCCGGCGAATCCGGCGCTGCTGCAGGCGCGCTGCCAAGCGGAGGGGAAGCGGAAGCCCCAGCGTTCCAGCAGGTCGAAGAACCAGCCGAAGTTCCGCCGCAGGGTGACGCGGCCATCGCTGCCGGTGACCTCGCGCACCATCGCCGCCACAGCGGCCCGGCAGGTCTCGGTGATTTGGCGGTTCAACTCGACATCAGCCAACACCCCCGCATCGTTGCCGCGGTAGATGTCTTCTATCGTGCGGCTGCGGCTTTCGGCCAACAAGCCAGGCAGTGATCGCAACCCTTCATCTTGTCGTTCCAGGGCGGCAATGTTCACCAGCGTGGCGATGGCCTCTTCGGCGGTTGGCGGCTTGCCGATCGTGTGCAGACCACAGGGCAGCAAGCGGCTCTCAATCTCCATCAGCTGGCGATACACCGCGCCGACCACCGCATCGCGCCGGTCAAGATCCAACTCCGCCGCATCCAGGTCCGGCAGGGCCACATCTTTGTCGAGATTGCACTGGCGTGACGTTTCCACGATCGCATTGACCACCTGAACGCCACGGGAGCTCTCGCGTAGTTGTTGGTAGCTGCCAACCAGCTCACCTAACTCTTTGAGCCCCTTGTAGAGACCAGCGTTTTCAGCTGGCGGCGTGAGGTAGCTAATCGTGGAGGCGTAGCCGCGCCGCTTGGCAATCGTTGCCTCGGAAGGATTGTTGGCTGCGTAGTAGTAGAGATTTGGCAGGGCGCCGATGAGCGAATCCGGATAGCAGGTTTCACTCATGCCCATCTGTTTGCCCGGCATGAACTCCAGAGATCCGTGGGTGCCGAAATGCAGCACCGCATCAGCCTGCCAAACCTTCTCAAGATAGGTGTAATAGGCTGCAAAGCCATGGTGGGGGCTAGCGCTGCGCGAATAGAGCAACCGCATCGGGTCTCCCTCGTAGCCAAAGGTTGGTTGCACGCCCACGAACACATTGCCGAAGTGGCGGCCAAACACGAGCAGATGGGTGCCATCGCTGTTGAGCGACCCAGGGGGTTTGCCCCAGTTTTCCTCTAGCCGCTCCGAATAGGGGGTGAGCCGTTCGTACTCCGCCACGCTCATGCGGTGGGCGATGGCCAGTTCTGGAGCTCCCTCCAGCGCCTCGGGGTCCTTGAGCACGGCATCCATCAGCGCCTTGGCGTTGTGGGGCAGATCAGCGATCTGGTAGCCCTTCGCTTTCATCTCCTCCAATACCCGATAGATCGAGCCGAACACATCGAGATAGGCCGCGCTGCCGACGTTACCCTTGTCGGGAGGGAAGCTGAACACGGTGATCGCAAGCTTCTTCTCGGCCCGGGGCTTGAGGCGTAGGGAGGCCCAGCGGATCGCCCGCTCGGCGATGGCATCGACCCGGTCCTGAAGGGTGTGGGCCTTACCGGTGGCGTCATCGCGGCCGCTCAGCACGATCGGTTCGATCGCCCCATCGAGTTCGGGGATGGCGATCTGGAGGGCTACCTGCACGGGATGTAGGCCCAGGTCACTCTCTTCCCATTCCTGGGTAGTTTGAAACACCAGCGGCAAGGCCACCATGTAGGGCCGATTCAGGCGCGATAGCGATTCGACCGCGCGGGGATGATCCTGCCGGGCAGGCCCGCCCACCAAAGCGAAGCCGGTGAGGCTCACCACCCCATCCACCAAGGGCTGATCGGGGTTGAGTGGATCGTAAAAAAACTGGTTGACCGGCCTGCTGAAATCGAGACCGCCGCAGAACACCGGAATCACCGTGGCGCCGCGATATTCCAGCTCCTGAATCAAGGCCACGTAGTGGGCGTCATCACCGGTGACGATGTGGCTGCGCTGCAGCACCAAACCGATCACGGGGCCGCGACGCGCCTGCTCGCTGAGGTCGGCGCGGCTGGCGGTCCAATTCAAGTACTCCTTGATATCCTCGAACATCGCCGGCGCAAGCGGATGCCAGATGCCTAAGTCCGGAAACACCACCGGATCGGCCACGCTCAGCTCGGGACGGTCGGCTTCGCCCCTGGGGAACACATATTTATCGGCCAGCATCAACAGAAAGTTACGCAAGTTGTCAGGGGTTCCGCCAAGCCAGTACTGGAAACTAAGCATGAATGAACGGGCGTCTTGTGCCTTTTCCACAGGCAGATACTTGAGCACCGCTGGCAGGGTATTCAGCAGTTTCAACATCGCATCCTGGAAACCGGCCGAGGAGCCACCTTTCTCGCGCCGCTTCTTCATGAACTGAGCAATAGCACTCTTGCTCTGTCCGAGTTGGGCCATTGAAAAGCTGCCCAGCTTGTTGAGCCGCATCACCTCCGGCATGGAGGGAAACACCACCGCGGCCTTAAGCCGATCGCGGTGGGGAGCCACTGCTTCCACCACCTTCTGGGCGAGGTCCTCGATGAAAATCAACGAGGCGATGAACACATCTGCCGCAGCTACATCGGCGCAGAAGTCGGCATAGTTTTGGGGGTCGCGCAATTCCTCAATCAGATAGCCGGCCAGTTCGATCGCCAGGGCGCCATTGTGAGCATTGATCTGCTCGGCCGCCGTGGTCAGGGCGTTCTGGTATTGGGGCTCAAGCACCACATACACGGCCTTCATCACGGCGCGACCATCGGTGCTGGCAGGGCTGACCCGGCGGTTGGCGGAGCGGACCTGCGTGAACATGCGAGCGAGGGGCGAAGGTTGAGCAATGTGAAGGAGCCTATACAGGCCCGTCTGCCGCTGCGCCCTGATTGGGCAAGGCGTTACAGGGACGCTGACAGCGAACGGCGGCCGTAGCCCAACCGCTCCAGCAGCGGGCCCGCCATGGCCGTGGTGAACAGGGCCATGCGCACGCAGATGCTGAACAGCCCCGGGGTGATCACCCCCAGCGACAAGCCGACATTGAGCACCATCAGCTCGGTGAGACCTCGGCTGTTCATCAGCCAGCCCAGGGCCACGGTGGCGTAGGCCGCCGTACCGGCCAGCGTCGCCACCACGCCGATCGGGGATCCGGCCCGGGTGAAGGCCACCACGGCCGCCAGCAGAGCGATGGAGGTTGTGGCCAGTGGCATGGCCCCGGGCCAGCCCATAGGCTCTGCAGCGGATCCTCTCAATCCGTGGACGGCATGACCACCCCTCCCAGCCCCGCTCCGCGCACGGGCGCCGCCGGGCCAGTCCCCGTGGTGGTGTCCGGCGCCCTTGGCCGTATGGGGGCCGAGGTGGTGAGGGCGGTGCGGGATGCTGCCGACTGCACCCTGGTGGCTGCCATCGACACCTCCCCCGGCAGGGAGGGTGAGGATGTCGGTGTGGCCCTGGGTCTGGGTGATCTGGAGGTGGCGATCACCGCGGACCTGGAGGGCAGCCTCTGCCAGGCCAGCCAGGCGGTCCGCCAGGCCGGCCCCGGCGGGGGAGCCGTGTTGGTCGACTTCACCCATCCTTCTGTGGTGTACGAGCACACACGCGCCGCCATCGCCTATGGCGTGCATCCCGTGATCGGCACCACCGGCCTCGCCCCCAGCCAGCTTCAGGAGCTGGCCAGCTTCGCCGCCAAGGCTGGCGTGGGCGGTGCCGTGATCCCCAACTTCTCCGTGGGCATGGTGCTGCTCCAGCAGGCGGCGGCCGCCGCCGCACGCTTCTACGACTGGGCTGAACTCACCGAACTGCATCACAATCGCAAGGCCGACGCCCCCAGCGGCACCTGCCTCAAGACGGCCGAGATGCTCGAGGAACTCGGCAAGCCATTCAATGTGTCCGAGATCGAGGAACACGAGAGCCTGCCGGGTTGCCGGGGCGGCCGGCGCGAGAGCGGCCTGCGCCTGCATTCCTTGCGGCTGCCCGGGTTGGTGGCTCACCAGGAGGTGATGTTCGGTGCGCCCGGCGAGACCTACACCTTGCGCCACGACACCATTGACCGCGCTGCTTACATGCCAGGCGTGCTCCTGGCCGTGCGACGGGTGCGGCAACTGGAGGGGCTGGCGTACGGGCTGGAACGGCTGCTGTGATGCTTGAGCAATGCTGATTCCGCTGCGTCCCGGTGAGTTGGTGCGGCTGGTGCCAACGGTGGCCACCTCACCCCAGTTCAACGCCTGCTTCGGCCCCTTTCGCAAACTGTTGCAGCGGATTCTCATCTCCGTGATCGGCGGCGTCCTGTCGTTGCTGATCAGCCAGGGGCTGTCGATGCGCAGCCAGTTCGCGCCGGTGATGTTGGTGATGGGCGTGGTGTTTGCGCTCTACATCCTCTG
This sequence comes from Cyanobium sp., assembly GCA_044234415.1. Taxonomy (GTDB): domain Bacteria; phylum Cyanobacteriota; class Cyanobacteriia; order PCC-6307; family Cyanobiaceae; genus Cyanobium. The sequence continues at coordinate 1,616 of JBIIIX010000114.1, read as the reverse complement.
GGGACCGATCTTGGAGGCCAGCCGCCGCAACGCCAGCCTGCGTCGTTACCCCGCCGCGGCCCTGTTCGAGGGCGAGGTGGCGGAGGTCTTCCAGCGGGATGTGGTGGAAGATCGGCGAGAACAGGCGGACAGCAGCGGTCGCTTGGAGCTGGTGGAGAACCACCGCACCTGGCTGTGCCTGGAGCTCGCCGACGAGGATGGCTATCTCGGTCGCCTGCGCTTCCCGATGGAGAAGAAGCACCAGCAGATCCGCCGCGGCATGACAGTGCGGGCGTTGGTGTTGAGCGAACGCAAGGATTTCTCCCGCATCGCCGCACTCAGCGATGCCTGGTTGCCCCAGGCCCAGCTGTGGGTGGGGGAGTACCCCTATTTGCTGCGGCCGGCCTTTGAGGAGCTGTGCCTGCGGCGGTTGCGCTGAAGCTGGTGCCGCGAGGCTGATGCGCTGACGCTGATCCGTTCACGCTGCCCCGTTGCGGCTGATTCGCTGAGCTGATGCGCTTGAGCTGGTTGCGGTGGAGGAAGGATCTGCCCTGGGGAGTCCGTGGAACGTCGCACCGGGCCGCGATCCCTCGCTCCGCGTGCCAACGGGAGCGCTCAGCGCAATCCCCTTGCGCCTTGCGTGGCGTTGCAACATTGCGTTACAATCTGGCAATCACCTCAAGGAAAAAGTCATGACCCAGTCCCCCCCCGTCATCCGCGGCGCCAGCGTCACCACCGAAGATGGCGGCCGCCTGAATGCCTTCGCCACCGAGCCCCGCATGGAAGTCGTCAGTGCCGAGAACGGCTGGGGCTTCCACGACCGGGCTGAAAAGCTGAATGGCCGCATGGCGATGCTCGGCTTCATCGCCCTGCTCGCCACCGAATTCGCCCTGGGCGGCGAGGCCTTCACCCGCGGTCTGCTCGGCATCGGCTGATCCACGGCCCACCGCTCCGCTGGCCAGAATCCACGCCGCAGCCTCAAGGCTGCGGCTTTTTTTTGCAGCGTCAGGCCGTTTTGATGCGTCCACCCCTGCACGCCCTGGTCCTTGGGGCGGGCCCCACCGGCTCCCTGCTCGCCCTCGCCCTGGCGTCCGCCGGCTGGCGGGTCACCCTTGCGGATCCCCTAACGCCTGATCAGCTGCTTCGCCGCCAGCGGGCCTACGCCTTCAACCAGTCGTCCCGGCGTCTGCTGCAACGCCTCGACCTCTGGGAGGCCTTCCAGCCCCTGCTCGTGCCGTTTTCCAGCCTCCGGTTGGAAGATGCCGCCACGGGTCAGGGGCTGGGCTTCAAACTCGACGACCTGCCCGACCACCGCTTGGCCAAGCCGCAGCCGGCAATCGGCTGGATCGCCCAGCACGGCCAGCTCATGGCCCTGCTGTTGGAGTGCCTAAACCGGTCCCGCGCCATTGAGCTGGCTCTCGGCCACCCCCCCAAGCGCCAGGAGGATCAGGAGCCGCGCCACGACCTGGTGCTGGCTGCCGATGGCCCCGATTCGCCGCGTCGGCAGCTTCTGGGTATCGGCTGTTGGCGCCACAGCTACCGGCAACGCTGCGTCACCGCCCAGGTGCGGCTCAGGGGCTGCCCGGAAGACTGGGCGATGGAGCTGCTCCGGCCCGAGGGGCCCTTCGCCGTGTTGC